>PFKD01000027.1 GCA_002784125.1 Flexibacter sp. CG_4_10_14_3_um_filter_32_15 | reverse complement strand
TTAAAGTGTGTTTAAATACACTGAAAGCAGTATAAAAAGTTTCGTGCGTTTACCCTACTATTTATCCAAGAGATAGAAAACACTACGAAGCTATAATAGTTATCGGACGGGATGGTAAAGAAGTAAAACAGTATATTACTGAAAAATTAAATAGGGGTTTTGGAGAACAAATGAGTTCACCATATCCAGAAACCACTACTGGTTGGCGTAAAGGTACTAGTTATACTGGTCCTAATGGAGCTTCTGAACAGGTTATAACATTCTTAAATAAAGAGAAAAGGGTAGGAGAACCAATTGTAGCTATATCTTCTAATGCCATACGTAAAGACTTTGTTGGAGATGTAGAGAATATTAGTACTACCATTGAACAATATTTAGCTTATACTATGTTACATGGGTTAGGTCACGGAGCAGGTATTGGTGAACAGCACATAAATAATCGTTGGCTTGATTTTAATATACCTAGTATTATGATGGGTGGTTCAAGAAACAGAGTTTCTCACTCTATTGCAGCTATGAGAGAAAGTAATAAGTTTTATAGTTCAGCTACTTCCTTTAATAATAATATTATATATTATCAATTTATGTTTAATTATTATATAATGGGTAATTTATGGGGAGTAGACCAACCTTATCCTGCTTACAAGTTAGGTCCTTTTTCAAGATTTGCGAAAAATTTATTACAATACATAGATTGATTACTCTTTAATAAAATATTTATGAAAACGATAATGACTATCTTATTTTTTCTGTTATTAACTAGTTGTGAGAGCAAAAGGAACTGTATATATAACTCTCTATAGCACAGGATACAAATCTCTTATGATATATCCCTATCAGTTGTATCCACTATCAGAAAATCCTTATTATAATAAGCAATGTACAGAAAGGCAAGTATTAGAAAATATACAAATAGACTCTATACATGAGAAAGATATAATGGGTTTAAGTTTAACCCTTGTAAAAACGAGTTTGAAGAAAATACTCAAGAAGTATAACTATGTTACCTTTTTAAGTTTCGATAATGTTTGTCTAGAATTGGAAAACGATATTATTCTAAACAATAAAATAAAGAAAATTAATATAAGTAAAAATATAGAGTCCAACTATAAATTAATAGCTAAAAACATTTCGTATTGTAGTTTATACTATTTAGATAAAAATGTGATAGATATTTTTAAAAATACCCATATAGATACTCTTTATATAGCCTCAGATGGCTTCAAAAGAGTAGATTTTGAGAATACTACAATAAATGTTCTAATTCCATATCACCTTTCTAATTTGGATTCATTAGACATAGATTTTATTGTTAGAAATAACAAAGTAAAAAAAGCATATTCTAAAGAGGAAGCAAAACAGTATTTGATAGCTAGAGGTCAGCAGGATGTTTATTAACCCTGCTGTATCTCGTAATATTGCCATCGCTCGTTTTTAACGAGTGATTTCTATGTATTCAGCTTGTAGCCGTGGTTTTTGTGGTTGTTATTCTATCCAAGTCCAAAAAGAAAATCATAAAAACGGCTTAGATATTAGCTATACAAAATACGATTTTGCAGGAAAAGTACTGGAAACAATTACCAAACACGAAACCGATGTACACGAGCTAAAAATACGCTACAAATACACCTATGACCACGTTGGAAGACCAAAAGAAGTCAAACAAAAAATTTATTCTTCACAACAAACTGGATTAGCAGACCCAAATCAAAACCAAGAAAAAATAGTTTCTCGTTATCACTACAACGAATTAGGACAAGTAACTCAAAAACAACTACATTCTGAAAATGAAGGCGTTACGTTTTTGCAAGATGTAGATTTCAAATACAATGTGAGAGGGTGGCTTACTCATATCAACGATTCAGAACTAACCGACACAAGAGATGTTTTTGGAATGGAACTCTCGTATGAAACAGGTTTTGAAGAAGTACAGCACAACGGAAATATTTCAGGTGTAAAATGGAAAAGTACGACTAATAATGTAGAACGCTCTTATGGTTTTGCGTATGACAAACTTGGCAGACTAAAACGAGCTAATTTCCACGCAAAAGACGAAAATACAGGAGCTTGGACAGCCGAAAATGAAAACTATACCGTTTGGGATTTAAACTACGACCTTGATGGAAATATTCTTTCTGTAAAACGAAATGGATTAGTAAAACAAGACGGACAAACGAAAGTATTTGGTCTAATAGACGACTTAGAATATTCATACAGAAGATTAGACAATAGAGGTAAAATGCTCGTAGGAGTAGAAGATAGAGCCGAATTTGAAACAGCCAGCAAAGACTTTAAAGACAGAAATAGAGGAGATGATTATGAATACAACTTTGAAGGAAGTATCATTTCTGATAAAAACAAAGGTGTAAGTTTTGAATACAATCATTTAGGTAGAGTAAATAAAATACTCAATACAGCCAATCCAATGGACAAAATAGACTGCCTCTATGATGCCACAGGTTCAAAACTCCAAAAAATAGTAAAAGAAGGTGCAAGAACAAAGAAAATAGACTATGTAAACGGCTTTCAATACCGAAATGATAGTTTAGATTTTTTCCCAATGCTAGAGGGAAGAGTAGTTTTCAAAGACGGAGAATATATCTTAGAATACCACTTTAAAGACCATTTAGGGAATTTGCGTCTTGCTTTTCAAGTAACGGACAGACAAAACGCACGGTATGCCCTCACAATGGAAGCCGACAGTGCAAAAAGTGAAGAAGAAGCCTTTACCAACGTAAAAGAAGCACGAACCGACCAAAAAGAACAAAAAGGAAAATATTCTGCACGTCTTACGAATGCAGATAAAGCCATCTCTAAGACAATACAAGTAGAAAAAGGCGACAAAATTAGTGCGCTTGTCTTTGCCACCAATGACCCAGAAATAGCACAAACAGACCCAAATAAAGCCATTGATAAAGCTAAAAAAGACGTTTTGTTGTCGTTAGGAAGTGCAGCAGCAGGAGTAGTAACTACAAATCCAACACAGCAAGAAATAGACATTCCATTAAATCCAGAAATAAGTCCTGCCCAAACGGAAACTATAAAAAGTCCAAAAGTAAGGCTCAATCTATTGGATTTTATTCCAGTTATTCGTAATTTACGAGAGCTAAACCGAGCCAAAAGGGCGAAAAGTTTAGAACCTGATAGCTACTATGTTCCTAGAGGCGAGTTAGTAGTTCAGCTTAGAGATTCAACAGATAGTCTAATCCTAGAAAAAAGAGAGAAAATAACTATTTCTGCAACGGTCGCTTGGGAAAAACTTGCTAGTGATTTTACAGCAGAACAAGACGGAAACTTGACTGTTTTTATAGACAATCAAGACACAGAACCTGTTTATTTTGATGAATTAGAGTTGAGAGTAGAAAGAACTCCTACTTTAGTTATCACACAAGAACACCATTATTATCCATTTGGAATGAATATAAGTGGCATTGAACGTCAAGGCGATTTGATGTATCAGTTCAATGGAATGGTAGAGAAAGAACAGGCTTTTGGCTTAGAGTTGTATGAAACTCCGTTTAGAAGTTATGATGCACAGCTTGGCAGGTTTTGGCAGGTAGAGCCGTTGGCTGATATTTATGTGGGTGTTTCTATGTATCAATTTGCTTACAATAATCCTGTTTCTTTTAATGATCCTAGTGGACTTTCTCCTAATTTTGAAGAACCTGCAGAAGAAGAAGAAAGTAAGCTTCCTACTCATATAGATTTGAGTACTCCAATAGGGTTAGGAGATATATTTGGAAATGGTAGTAGTGGTGGTGGTTTTTTAAATCCTTCAGGTTCTCCTACTATTCATATATATGCTAATGTTTTTACTGAACAAGAATATCAAACCGTTAAACAAGCAAAAATTAATCTTCAAATTACTTTGGCTGCTAATGGAGCTGGTCATATTCAAGTGAAATTACATAGACACTCTTTTATTGGTTTTGGTCAAAAACTATCTATGAGAGATGCTTTGATATTTGTTGGTAGTGATGTTACTACCTTGGAAAGTTTCTCAAAAATAGATCTTGGTTTTTCAAAAGAGTTAAAACTAAATGGATTTGAAAGTAGTGGTGGTTATGTAGAATCTGCTAGTGGTTATAATTTATCTTTGCAAAAGTATCCTACTACAGAATATAGTTATGGACCTAAAATCACACTACAACAAGGAAGTAGACCTAGTGGTCATAGTATGAACACTTCTGTGATTATGTTTAATAGAATTGGAGAAATATATAATAATATAGAAGCGTCATACCAAAGTCAATATGGCAGTTCAGATATTCTGACAGTAATCTTTTTACATGTATTAGGACATAATGCAGGATTGCCAGATAACATGAGTGAAGGCAATATTATGGGTAGGTATCAAGCTGATTTTGGAACTACACAAACATTAAGTTTTTTCACTCCTTTCAATGCAGGTATGTCTATGGCAGAAATCACTTCAAGAGCTAGTAATTCACTATTTTATAGAACTTTAAGTACTTATTTTTATCCTAGTGGAGGTTATATTGATAATGTAATGCAAAACTATAATTCCTATCTTGCTCCACTAATTGCCCCTTATGGTGTCCGATTTTACAACAGAATTCCTTTTAATAATTATCCAATATTCTATTTTTATGATGCTAAATTATTCAAATAAATTATCACTAACAATTCTCTTTTTGTTATTCATAAGTTGTACAAAACCTATCAAAAATCAATCTATCAAAGATGATAATAGTAAAACGAGCATTAAATACAAATATTATCGATCAGTTGTGGGTGGTGGTATGCAAATAAAAGGAGTGTCATTAGACAGTTGCTTGAGTTTCCCTGATTCTATAAAAATTGTAGCTATAGATGACTGTTTTGTGAAGCAAACAACATTTGATTGTTTTAGTAAAGGACTTGAAAGTATTGTCTTAAACTCCTGTTGGACAGATAGAAATATAGTTATAAAGAGCAAAGGAGTAGAAAACTTTAGAGTACATTTTAATAATTCAAATGTAGGCTTTTTTATACTTAAGAATATAGATTATATAGGTATGGTAACCGTAAATTTATCATTATTAGATGAAAGAATTATACAAGGCAATCCAAAATCTATTCATCTTTTGGCAGTAGATATGCGTTCTATAAATTTATCTAAAGTAGATAAATTAGAAATCTATGATTCTGTTGTCGATAGTATAAAAATAGATGAAATAGATACTTTAATAATGAATCATTTATACAGAGAACCTATACTAAAAGTTCCGAGTTCTACAGTAGTTATTAGAAGTGGATATTAATATGTCTTTTCGTAGTTCAGCTTAGAGATTCGACAGATAGTCTAATTCTTGAAAAAAGAGAAAAAATAACTATTTCTGCTACTGTTTCTTGGCAAAAACTGGTATCTGAACTTACTATTGAGCAAAACGGTAATCTTACTGTCTTTATTGATAATCAAGATACAGAACCTGTATTTTTTGATAATCTTGAACTGCGAGTAGAAAGCGACCCTACTTTAGTCATCACACAAGAACACCATTATTATCCATTTGGTATGAATATGAGTGGTATAGAACGTCAAGGCGATTTGATGTATCAGTTCAATGGAATGATAGAAAAGGAAGAAGCTTTTGGTTTGGAGTTGTATGAAACGCCTTTTAGGAGTTATGATGCTCAACTGGGGAGGTTTTGGCAGGTAGAGCCTTTGGCTGATATTTATGTAGGTGTTTCTATGTATCAGTTTGCTTATAATAATCCTGTTTCATTTAATGATCCTAGTGGGTTGAGTTCTGATACTGGTAGTGGTATTGGAGGTTTTCCTCTCCCAGCTCAACCTGAGCCACAAACAGGTGGTAATGTTGGTAGTGGTCCTTCTGATCCTGGACGTATAGGTGGAGGAACTAATCAAACTGGGGGTGGACGTATTGGAGGTGGAGGTTACACTTGGGACTTGGGAAATACAAGAGTACAACCTTATTCAATGGGAGGTCGTCCAATGAATAATCCTAACACTATATCCATTTTCAACTTAAATAATGATCCTAATGTAACAAGAGGAATAGTAAAAGTAAGAAATTTTTTATCACAAAATGGAATAAAAATTAATGTTGAAGAGAAAAAAGAAATGGACATAAATATATTAAATCCTAATGCTAGACAAAACCCTGCTAGTTTAGCACAAGGAATAAATGCTGCATATTTAATAGGAGAAGGAGATAAACTTATCGAATATGCGTCTAAGATAGATGCTGGGTTTGCATTTGCAGCTCGTCATGTTGCTAAAGGTACTAATGCTGGTAAGGTCGAGTTAGCTACAGGTTGGACATATGGCACAAGAAAAAATAAAATGGGACTATTAGAGCCAAGTATTGACAGAGGAGCATTTAATGTAAATATGGCATTAATAGGAACACATAGAATCTATCCAAGTCACTATAATCCAACAGGCTTTATAGGGAAAAATATGTCTCCAGCAGAATCATTTGCATTAATAATATTGCATGTTATAGGACATAATGCAGGACTTGATCATCCTTTGTTTGGAAATACACCTAGCATTTTGAGTGATGGAGCTGAACTTGAAAGAGCAATTAGAGGAGGGCATAGTTTTTCTCAATTTACTAACCTGAAAACTCCTGCAAATGAACAATGGTTAAAGTATGTAAAACATTATTTTAGTCCTACAGGTGGATACCCATTATCAAAGCCTAATTGACTTCTTTTAAGCAGTTTCCATTAATAAGTAACTGAATATTAGAAAATGGAAACTATCAAGACAAATTTGAGTAACATATAAATAATTCTACCCAGTTATTTATATATTTAATAATTAACATTAAAAATTAATTTAAATGAAATATATTGTATTAATAATATTTATTTTAGGTTGTAAGCCTAATGACAAAAAATTATCTTCTTTACTTGATCAGAAAACTGAACACAAACAAAGAATTTATATATATGGTAATAATGAAGATACTATCAGTAGCATTAGCCTAATAAATTGGAAAGGTGTTCTACCTGATTCTGTATATTTAAAACCTGTTTTCTCTATTTCAATTTCAGATTCTTCGAATATCATAATAAAAGATAACTTCTTAAAACAAATGAAACATGTTGGAATTGAGGAAAGTAAACTTAATAATGATACCTTATTTATAAACAAAGTCTGTGAAAACTTGGACTATTTATATTTAAATAATTTAAACTGTGTAATAACAAATAATGACAGTATTAGTATCAAACACTTGAATTATGGTTCTAATCAAAAAGGTAAACATTGTTTTGCTTTAGATCTAAATACAATAAAAAATTTAGATACACTTTATATTTATGCTCCTTATGAAAATATAGTTATTCCTACTGATAAAAATTATAAACATATAAGTTTTCGTACTCTTAACAAACAAGCTGACACACTAAGAAAATATTATGACCATGTTAATGTGATTACTTATTAACTGAGCCAAAAGGGCGAAAAGTTTAGAACCTGATAGCTACCACGTACCACGAGGAGAGTTAGTTTTGCAACTAAAAGATAGCTTAGGCAATCTTTTAGAAGAGCGAAGACAAAAAATAACCATTTCAGCAGTTACAGCTTGGCAAGAATTAACAGCCGATTTTGTAGCAAAAAAAGAAGGCGAAGTAACTGTCTTTATTGATAATCAAGATACAGAACCTGTTTATTTTGATGAACTAGAGTTGAGAGTAGAAAGAACTCCTACTTTAGTCATTACACAAGAGCATCATTATTATCCTTTCGGAATGAATATGAGTGGCATCGAAAGGGACGGAGAACTGAAATATCAGTTCAATGGAATGGTAGAAAAAGAAGAAGCCTTTGGTCTTGAACTCTATGAAACACCTTTTAGGAGTTATGATGCACAGCTTGGGAGGTTTTGGCAGGTAGAGCCACTTGCAGATGAGTTTCATTCTATTTCTATGTTTCAGTTTGCATTTAATAATCCTATTTCTGCAAATGACCCTACTGGACTTAGTCCAAATGTTGGACAGCATCACGCTTGGATGACACGTAGCCGTATGAAGCCTAATTATAGCTACAACTGGAATACAGGTAATTACTACAACAATGGAAAACAAGTCAGTTGGGAAGAAGTAAATGGTTACTTGCAATCTAGTGGACAACTAAGAGAGTTGGTGGGAAAAAATATATATTCCTATTCCCAATATGGATTAGGTGGAGATGGCGATGCTACACCAATAGCACACTCTACTTTACATGTTACAACTGTTTATAATTTAAGTGAAAAATCATTTAGTTTCTCAGCGTGGGAAAGAGATTTAAGCAATAGCTTTAGAAATTTTGGAAGCAAGATTGAAGACATGTTCGGTGATGGGCAGAATATGCAAGGCTTTGCAGAAGGCGTAGCTGGTCTAAATCCTCTTGTAAGTGCTGCAAATGTATATACAGGCTACATGTATGGCGAAAATATATTTGGAGAAAAACAAGGGAAATGGGGAACAGCAGGGGAGTTAGCTAGTATTATTCCTGGTGAAGGACTTGCAGTAAAAGGAACAGCTTATTTAGGAAAGGGAATGATGGCTGCTGCTCCTTTGTTAGTAAGAAACTTAAAAGGTTCTCATTCTGTTTATCATGGGTTTAAAAATGGCGCACTTGTGTATGTTGGAAGAACCAAAGATTTAGCTAGAAGAATGAGAGAACATGGAGATAGATTTGATGATATAAAACCTGTATTTTCAGATATTTCAAGGTCAGTAGCAAAAGGTTTAGAGCAAATAGAAATTTCTAAATTTGGACTCAATAATTTAGAAAATAAAATTAATGCTATTGGAATAAATAATAAAAAAATATCGCAGTATTATAGAGATGCTGTTTCTTTTTTAACTCAATAATTTAATTTTATGGGAAAACATTTAAAAGAAGGTATGGTATTTCAAATTCCACTTTGGGGTAATTTTGGATATGCTTATGCTAAATATATTATCTTTGAAAATACAAGACAAAAATATGAAGCAATAAAAATATACTGTACACACACTAAAACTAAGAATGTAAATTTGAATGACTTAGATTTATCTTCCTATATATATCAACCTATTTTATTGGCAGGTTCTCGTGTTATTATAAGAAAAAAAATATGGGAAGTTATAGGTAAAGTAGATGTTACAGAAGAAGAACATATTATTCCTGATTTTAAATATATTGATAGTTGGGATAAAAGTTGTTTTTTAACAAAAAATTTACTGAACAGAACTCCAATAGAATTTGAAAAAGTAAAACATTTAGAAGATGAAGCATACATAGCAAGTGGTAATATAGAAATTCGTACTACTATTACTTTTATAGAAAAAGAAGGTAAAAAAGTAGAGGATTATTTAGATTTAACCAATGAAAATGTAGCTTATCGATATAAAATTAAAGATACTATTTATACCTTAGATGATATTCCTAAACAATATTGGGGAAAAGCAAAGGACTAGATTGCCATGTCCCCCTGCTGTGGCTCGTAATATTGCCATCGCTCGTTTTTAACGAGTGATTTATATGTATTCGGCTTGTAGCCGTGGTTTTTGTATTCTTGTATTTGTATTGACTATACTGATAAAATCAATTATTTTTAAGTCGGTATAGCTAAATCTTCAAATTTGCGACCATATTATTATACAAAAAAAGCACAAAATCTGATTTTGTGCTTTTTTTGTTTTCAAAATTTATAAACTCAACTGTCTGACACTTTAGAAGTGTACTGATAGTTTTATCTCATAATATAAATTTTACCTATATTTTTCTTGAATAGATTATCTTTAGCTGTTTCTCTGTGTTCGAAGCTAAGTTGATTATCACGAATATCTACTTTATAGAGATAGACACCGTTGGCAAGTTTGTCGCCATATTCATCTGTTCCGTCCCACGTAAAATCAGAAACATTATCTCCAATTCGAATTGCTCCTAGTTCGTCTTTTGTAATCGTTCTGACTATTTTTCCTGTAATGGTCATAATCTGAATGCGAATATCATCAGGAACTTCTGCCCCTGTGAGCGTAAATACAAAGTGCATTTTAGTGGAAAACGGATTTGGATACGGATAGAAATGTGTCAAACTTGATTTGTTTACAACTTCAAAATTGACTTTATAATCTTCTGCACCTGCACGGTTTCCACTTTCATCTTGAGCATCCACGGATAGCGTATATTTTCCATCTTCCAAACGTTCTGGGCGATATTCTAAACGGAAATTATTATCCTGTGAAGCAAAATATTGAACATTCTGTCCATCATAATTCAGCCTTACACGTTCACAACTATCACATTTACTCAAATACATATTTATTCCGACAGTATCTTGTCTTACCAAAAATTTATTTTCATCTCGTAATTGAATAGAAATAAGAGGTGTAGGCGAAATAATATCTCCATCCATAATCTTGATTCCATCAAAGGCAACATCCAAAACAGGGTTTACATTATCAGGTAATACAGTAAAATTGGCTTGCAAGATGTTATTTTCATAAAGCTGTTCGCCTTGTATTCTTGGATTCATAAAGACAGTCAATAAATTATCTCCAAAATATTCCAATGAATAGAATTTTGCATCAAATAAAAGTTCTTCTCCTCTTGCAAGGCTTGAAAGTGTATCATACGATTCTGTCGTGATTCCTGTTTGTGCATTTCTGACTGTATAACGAACAATCAAAGGACTTGAAAAATCATTACCAGAAATATTACGGAAACGGAAACGAATATTAACCGAATCTCCAGCCGAAACTTGAAGGTTTGTATTTTGGCGATAAGAAAGTGTATCATATAACAAAATTCCTTCAGGAACTTCTCTATAAATGACTTGCCAACGGTCTAGTTGTGGTGATGTCTTTTCTATCGAATCACTAAGTGTAGCACGCAATCTCAAATAAGGATATTGATTTGCATCAATTTGATTTAATGCAAAATTATCTTGTGTTACCCCTTCTGCAAGTGTGGTTTGAGAACCATTAAAGTTTTCTCCTACTACATCTATTTTCCATTTATCATTTCCTGTTGGACGCACTTTTCTGAACATACTCCCCCAGTCAGCAGCAGGACCTATCAAAGAAGAAGTTACGATACCTTTATCAGAGCTTCCTGAAATAGTAAAACTTTCATTGATTACATCTGTAAACCCTTTAATATTTACGATGAGAGCTGTTCCCTTTGCAGAACCTTTTCTTCCTACTACGACAAAAGCCGAACGATTAGGCATAGCTATAAGAGCAGCAAACTGTTCGTCTGAAAGCCCTAGACTAGCTAATCTACTTAATCCCCTTCCTTCTCTCCCCATTAATGTAGAATTCATCATGATTACATAGCTTCCATCTCTGATATTATCAAAATAATTATTCATTTGATCCACACCAAAGAAAGGAGCGGGAATACCCGTTGCGGTAAGTGAAGAACCACAGGCTTCATTAGGATATGGATTATAGATAGTTCCAGTACGGTCATCTATTACAACTCCAATTACTCTATCGTCATAACAATCTCTATTTACTAATTCTACACCATTCATTTTGATATAATAATTTCCTTTTTGGCTTGAAGTTGCTCCTGCAGCTTGTATTTCAAAATTTAGATTGTAGGGTTGAAACTCCCATTTGCGAGTATCATCTGTATAAGTTACACCTTTGAAGTCTGCTTTTTCGAATTGAGCGACATGACTTTGCGACCATCCAGCAGGGCTATTATTGATATAAATAAAGGAAGAGGTTGCCCATTCTTGATTATCTTCTCCTTGAGGATTTGCATAACGAACACGCCAAAAATAAACTGTACTATCTCTCAAAACAGGTAGGTTTACGTTCCATTCTGTTGTGATGTAATCTTGTTGTACGATTGTTTTTTTGATAGCACTATTAAATAAATGAGTTGTGTCTAGTTCATATTCATAGCTTCTAACCTCTGTAAATGGATTGTTATTTTGAGCAATAAGCGTTGGTTTCGTAGAGTTTACAATACTATATTCTTTTGGAGCAAGTGTAATCATTGTTCCACGTTGCATAAAGTATTCAAAAGAAGCATAATTATTTGTTTCATCCGACTCATCAATTTCTTCAAAAAAGTCTAAATAAACTTCAAATTTATTAAGACCAATAGATTTTGCTTTTTCACTTTCTGCTACTGAAATATCATAGTAGAGCGTATCTTCACTTGCAATAGAAGGATAATCTCTTACTGTATAAAACTCACTAGTTGCGTCTGGGAATGTTCTCTTTACACGAATAGTTACTCTACGGTTTTGAAAGTCCATGATGCCTAAGTTCTTCGCAGCAATTTTGATTCTAAAATTATCACTATTTGCATTGACAAAAGTTTCATTCAGTGCAGGAACTAAACTCACACGAGCATTATTTATCATGTAATCAGGCTTATCAATCGGAATAAGACGAACAGCAGGGTCGCCATGTAGTGTAATTTGTTGTGCTGCTGCTCTTGCAATCTCATTTTGTACTCCATTTCTTGCCATATAAGTACGCAACATTATTTGCATGACTTCTCCTATCGGAAGATTTAGATTTTCTCTTTTAGTGAAGGCTTCCTCATAAAATGTTTGTGTATAGAGGCGTAACTGACCACTAAAACCAAGTTCTCCATGAGAAAGAAAAAGAATTGCACCTTTATCTGGTGTAATTGTCCAGTCTTCAGCTAAAGAAGGCTGCGCTCCATAAGGGTTTCCTGTTCCACAACCATTGATAAGTAGCATTGGATAACGTCCTTTATTAGCATAATCAAGACGAGGATTACTGACAAAACCAACTTCTATATCTGTAAAATTAATCCCTGCATGACCAAAGAAAGTAATTAGAGAAAGTCCATCATTAATTTGTTTTGATATGTCAATAAATTCTACAAAATCAGTAGTTTGTTTGGATAGTGTCGTTACTTCTGCTCCCAAATAATTTCCTTTTGCAATATCTTCAAAACCTTCTACATAACGTTTGAAACTGGCATGTTCGGAAGGAGAATACCCACCACTAAGATGTAAAAAACGTTTGCGCCAGCTTTGGTCGCCTTCAATGGTTTCGTGTTCTTTTACTTTATTGAGATAGTCAATTACTTCTTTTGGACTTTTGGCAGAAAGACGTGCCGTAGCAAGTGCTGGATCTAAGCTATTGTTTCTTAGTCCTGCAGTAAGCATGTGGTCAGACCCTGGAAATCCATAAGGAAGAATACTATTGTTATTTGGATTATTAATTAGAAGCCCATAACTTTTACCAAGTATGAATAAAAACTTAGGGTTGCCATTTGTAAGCATGTAATTTGCAAAACGACGAATAGAAAGTGGTGTAGTTTCCCCATAAGAAAATATATTATAGAGTTGGTCTATTTCTACGATAAGAGGTGTGTAACTTCCTCCTTGCTCACTAGCCCGATAATTTGCATATTCCTGTGCTACATCTGGATATTCTTGATAGCCTTCTCTCAAATTTTTTGATGTAAGAATAATATAATCTGCATTAAGTGTAGTAATAGGTCTGAAATTAGCCCTAGTAATTGAAGAGGAAGCAATCGTTTGGATAGTAGATGAAGCATAGATGATTCGTTTTTGATTAGTATTAGGAACAATCATAGTTCTTTTGTTTTGCAGACTATCAGCTTGTATTTCTATTACATTTTGAGGATTTGTAATATCAAAAAAACGAACTTGTTCAGTTGGGTTTTCTATTTCAAGATAGGATTTGCCAAATGGGTTGGCCTGTAAATTAAATTTTTTATTGGCTTCTCCATTCATGCGAGTTGCTTGTGGATACTTTACCCAACTCTCACAATAGCTAAATCTTCCACGTCCAGATGTTTGGTACAAATCTTCTGTAATATATCCTATGCTTCCATTCTGAAATATGCCTAAAGAATCAGGAATTGATTTACGTCTTTTAATTACTTGATAGTTTTCAAATTCAACTTCATCAATTAATACTTCTTGCGAGTTTACTTCGTAAGACAATCTAACTTTATTATATGTATTTTCACGTCCTACAATTCCCATTCCTACTTCTGCTTCTACCAAACTATCTCCTACATAATCTACTATAGGAATTCTAGGAAATGCTAACGGTCTGCCCAAACCTTGTGTTATTAATACACTTGCAAGTCCTTTTCCTTCTTCCCAATCACTCATCAGACATCCTCTTCCATTAGTAGAAAGAAAGCTCAAGGGAAAAAGAGGTCCAAAAGTATGATTAGTTGCAAATGAATATTGATTTTCTTGAATATGAAAACGTTCTGCTTCTAAGCCTAGCGTATTTTGTTCATAGTATTTTTGTGTACGCAATCCACTTTCTGATGGTGTTTTGGTATAAGTAAGAAAATAAACTGAAGTAGTTCCATATAAAGAATGACTCTCAATAGTACGTTTGGTAGGGTCTGGAAAGAGTAATTTATCGTGTTCGCTATCTCTTTGTTTTGCATAAAACTCTACATAATCTAATGAATCCAAACGTCCGTCTGTTTCTCCTTCTACTCGGATTGGAATTTCTTGTCCGTGGTAATAAATTTGAAGACGAGTTGGACTAATAGAAATAGGAATTCCTGCATCTACCAATTCTTGAAAACCTAGCCTATAAATACCATCTTCATTGATAGTAATTCTATAATATACTTTATCGTAATCTATCCAATCCATATACTGACTAAAATCAGCAGGGGGAAAATAGAGTTGTGCTTTTGCTTGATTTGAGAAGGAAAATAGTATTCCTAATGCAAATAAAAAAGAATATATATGTTTGTTCATAGCTATAATGAAATTTTGTAAATCGTAAAATTTATCTTTGTTATTATTTATTGCCCCTTTTTGCTAGATGCCTTTAAGGAATTAATCTGTTGCTGATTGAATAAAAAACGAAGAGAAAATACATGTGAATAAGGAACAACAGATTGGTCAAAGGCATTTGTGATGGCATAATCAATCACAAACTGTTTAACTACAATACCTACACCAAAGTTTGGTTGATACGTCCAAGATTTGCTACGGTCAAAATCTGTAACTTGTTGAAAATTACCAATTCCACCACGTAAATAGACTATATTTTTGTAATCAGCTTCTACACCAAAAGTAGGTGCGACAGAAGCAAAATCACTTTTAATTACTGTATTTCTTCTTCCATCAAAAGTAGTTTCTAATCCTATACTTCCCATAATTCCAAACTGGTTGTCTTTGGTGCGCCAAGGGTAAGAAGCTCCCAAAGTAAGGCGAGGGAGAGTAACTTCTAAAGAGTTTGTCGGAATTTCGTTTCCTGTTCGTGAGAATGTTTCTCTAACAGCATCACTATTAAAAGAATAGGCATTGTATGTTCCTGTAATATCACGTCCCATAATTCCGATTTGCCAGTTTTTGATTTGAGTTTGTACTCCTACATCAATTCCAAAACCCCAAGAAGTCGCAAAAATACCTGCCGAACGATGAATTACCTTTGCATTTGCTCCCAAATAAATAGGATATTTTTTTTCTGCTCTATATTCTTTTTCTTCTGTTGCTTCTCTTTCTTTTATTTTCAAACTCATTGCCCGAGCATACGAAAACATAAAGGCATACGAAGCCTCAGCAAATGAACCTACATTATTATAATCTACATTTCCATTTTCATCTATCAAAAAACGTGTATCAGGAATATCATCAATACCAAAACGAATAACTGAAAAAGCAATTCGGTTGGTAGAATCAATGGCAGCCGAAAAACCTCCATAATCATAATTAGCAATTCCTCCAAAATAAGAAACATGCATCAGGGAAAGCTCATATTGTTCTTGTGAGCGTAAAAGCCCTGCTGGATTCCAATAGGCAGCCGTTACATCATCTGTAAAAGAAACAGGTGTTCCTGACATAGCAAGTCCTCTTGCTCCTACTCCAATAGCTAAAAATTCGTTGCTATATTTGGGAGCAGTTTGGGCTAACGTTGATGATGAAAAAATTACTAGAATTACCATCACAGTCAAGAGAGTGCTAATTAGTTTTATATATAAAGAAGAAGTAGAATTCATTTCAAATAAAGAAAGATGGAATAGCAAAAACAAGTTTAAATCGATTTCTAACTATCTAGTTTTTAGTAAGATAGCTTGAGTATATACAAAGATACACAAATCATTAAATTTTATTTTCAATAGAAAGGCTTTAATCTTTTTTTTAACAGTTTGGTTTTTATTAAAAATCACAGATAATTTATAACTAACCTATAACTCATCATAAATAGCAAAAGGCTTTCCAATACGAATAGTAGAAAGCCTTTTTTTGGATAAAATTATTAGAAAGTAGGATTAATCCCATTCTTTGTCTGCAAACTCTTCTTTTGCCTTATCATTTTCAAACCATTCAGGCAATCCATACGCATATCCTTTTTTACCAGGTACATTGTAGCTCTGAATACGGTCTTTCAGTTTGTAAAGTGCAGCAGATAATGCTCTATCTACTTGAATTGCGCTACGGTCGCCGATACGATCGTCTTCGAAAGCCAAATCACGCATTTCATATTTAAACAGGAGTTCATTTTTTTCTTGTAGTTTGTCTAGGATAAATTTCTCCCATTGGATACGTCCACGACGCATTCCTCTTTCGCCACTACTTAGGCTACTGTGTCTTTCCTCTCCTTTAAGACGTGCAAGAACGGCACGAATATCTTCAGATTCTTTGGTAATTGCAGCCAAACGACGCTCATAACGAGCAGTAATTTCTGCAAGTTGTTGTTCACTAAAATTGACAGATCTTGTCATAACATTAAAAAATTTGTGTGAAAATTAAGTTATTTTGGGTAAATACAAGCAAAAAAGTTTTTCTTATTAGAAAATAGACAGGGAATATCTAATGGAGAATTTTATATTTAATTTTATTAAAAATTAAATATATTTTTTTTGTTTTAAAGTTATTTTATATAATTAATTCTTTTTTTTTGATTATACCTTTTCTAATAACATTATAAAAAAATAGATAAGGGTCTTTTTACTTGTATTAGAAGTTGAATTGATACCCCTTTTTATGTTTTGTATAAAAATGATATTCAAGAATATAGTATATAAAATGACTTTCTTGTATCGCAAAAATAACAAAGTTTTTTTAATAACAATAGATTTTGTAAAATTTTTTCAAAATTTTTGAAGTTTTTTTTATTTTTATTAAATACAAATTAGCTTTAATACTTTGTTATACATAAATCTATTCTTTTTAATTTTAATAGCTTTGTGGAGATAAAACACACAAATCAGCTTTCTATTTACGCTTTTTTACGATACAAACCATTTTTTTCAAAGCTTTTTTACAAAAAAACTATTCAATCGGTAGTAATTTTGCTTTTGAGTAAGCAAAATAAAAATTACTTGATTAACTCTTAATTCTTAAAAAATAGAATAATAAGCAAACGAAAGGACATGGTTGTTTTTTCAGAATGAAAAGTAGAAAAACTTATTTTTATTATAAAAATTCTTTATATTTTTTTATTCTTGATTAGAGTTAGAAATAGAAAAAAAGGGGTGCATAACAAATTGTCGCAATTTACTTATATTTGTTTAGATTGTATTTT
>PFKD01000102.1 GCA_002784125.1 Flexibacter sp. CG_4_10_14_3_um_filter_32_15 | reverse complement strand
GTGGGTTTAATTTAGGCTACCTTTTGCAATGGGTAAAAGGATTAAATTGCTGATAATCAGATGTTTAAATTATAATTAAACTCTACAAATTAATAGTTGTAGCATAAAAAAATCCATAGGGCAGAACTATTCTATGGGTTTTTTGTGATTTTTATCAGAATGTTTTTTTAAAAACTACTAGCTTTCCTTATTCGAATCACTATCATCTACTATTTCATCATCATATAAAAACTCTCCTGCGACAGGCTTTCTCTGCACAAAAATAGCTGCAAGCAAAGCAACCACAAAAAGAGCTACTGCCCCTAGCATAATACTTTGAAGAAATGGAAATAATGGTTTTTCAAGAGCTTCTTCTGCATCTTGACGAGCTTTGTCCATGGCTTTATCTACTTCACTTTCTGGCATTCCCATGCTTTCCATGAAGCCTGTTGCTTTTTCTAATGAAACTTTAGTCATTTCTTGAGCATATTCTGGAGCTATAAAATTATTAAATATAAAATTATAACTTGAACCAATTACATAACTTAGCATTAAGGCAACAAAAACCATCTTGACAGCATCAAAATATTTTATAACTCCTTTATTTTCTGCCTTAATACGATTACAAGCAAAAATAATTGCTCCAAGAGAAACAATACTTGAAATAATACTATAATAACTCATTGTAAACTCTACGCCCATTACATAACCAAAAACGGCTGTTAGAATATTTATAACACCCACAATCAAACCATAACGAATTGCTACTTGCATAATAAAAAATAGTTAGTTGATAAATTAATTTTCTTTGGATAATAAGTATAAATTACCTCAATTTTATTACAAAAGTATATTAATTATTTGAGTTTTAAAAAATAGGATTTGATAAAATAAGCCTTCCAATAGAATCTTGTCTTTGCTGTTCTTTTAGTCTTATTCTTCTCATTTGCTCGGCATATTCAGGCGTAAGTTTGTATTTTTCTCGTTCTATTTTTCTTTCTATTCTGACTAAAGATTCTCTATAATCACTATTCAAACTGTCTTTTTTATAAGCCGTTTTGAAATAATTTTCAGCCATTTGAAAACGTTTTAACTTGTCTTGAGGTTCGAAGAGCTTATATTCATACAAAAATCCTAATAAATAATTAGCTGTTTTTTGAGAAGGTTTTTGTTGAATTACTTTTTTGAAATAATATTCTGCTTGAGGATAATATTTTCGCTCAAACATATAAATTCCAACTTGCAAAGCTGCCTCATCTAATGTAGAATCTTGGCGAATCGCTTTTCTGTACCACACAATAGAACTATCTCGTTTATTCAAATTTAGCCAAGTATTTCCATATTCAAGAGAAAGTTGAGAACGAATTTTATTATCTGATGTACTAACTATTTTTTTTGAATAATTAGAATTCATTTTTTGAAAGGCAATTTGAGCTTCTTTCCAAGCATTTTTTGGAAGTTCGGACCGGTTATAGGTTTTGATAATTTCGGTATAGGCAGGAATATACGTACTGTCTTTTTGAATGGCTTGTCTCAAAAATGAAATTGCCTTTGTCGTGTCATTTTTTTTATTCCAAATCATTCCTTGATAATACAATGTTTCTGTTTTTTCTCCTGTTCGGTTTGCAATTTCTTCAAAAGCATTTAAAGATTCTGACCATTTTTTTTGAGTAAAAGCAGAATAAGCATACAAACGATACAATTCTAAATCTGTAAAACCCAAATCAATCGCCTTTTGAGCAGCTTCAAGGACTTTTTGAGGTTCATTTCTTTGTTCGTGAGCCTGTGCAAGAGCAAAATAATATTTGCTTTTTGTGCTATCCAAAGAAATTGCTTTTTCAACATCATCTAAAGCAATATTTTCTTTTCCAGATGACAAATACAAAGCAGCTCGTTTGTAATAATAGTGAGCTGTATTTTCTGTATTCTTTGTTTTTTCACTTCGTTCGATTTGCTCATTGAGAAATTGCACTTGATTAGAAACAGTCATAGTAACCGAATCAGGTAAAGGAGGTAAAGTTTCGACAAACTGCTTCGTATCAGACTGACAGGCTGAAAAAACATACAAACCTAAAAAAATGAATAAGAAATTGAAGCTAGTTCTACACATTTACAATTAATAATTTACCATTTATAACTATTTTTTCACGGATTCTCTAATCACATCTAAGACAATAAAAACATATTTTTTATGCTCTTCTTTCGCTTCCATCTCTGGTTCTTTTTGTCCTATATTTATCATTTTACCTACATAATTTTCTTCTTTCGCTTCATTTTCAAAAACCCAAACGGCATAGCCTTTTACACCAAAAGTACCGTCTTCTAGTTTATCAACATCACTTTGGGTAAGCACAAAATAGATTTTTTCATCAATAATAAATTTGGATAATTGACGCTCACTTTCTTCAACAGAAGCCAATGAACCTGTAATTTCTACTTTAAGATTTTTGTCAGAATGAGTTGTCGGAATACGGAAATTAGAATCTTTCATGTTATTTGGGGATTAGGAAATGGATATTGGGAAATTAGGAATTAGGTAATGGGAATTAGATAATGAAATTAAAACTTTAGATTAGAAATAAAATAAAAATAGTAAAACAAAATAAGGATTTGAAATAGAAATATAGAATTGTATTTTTATTACTTCTGACTTCTAAATTTATTTGTAGCCAAACCAACCGAGTTTATCTGATTTTTTACGCCAGTTTTCGCTTACTCTGACGTAGAGTTCTAAAAATACTTTTTTACCAAAGAAGGCTTCCATGTCTAGTCGTGCTTCTGTTCCAATAATTTTGAGTGCGCTTCCATCTTTGCCTATCAAAATTCCTTTTTGAGATTTTCTTTCGACATGAATTTCTGCATTGATACGAAGAATTTTCTTTGTGTCTTTAAATTCTAAAATTCCTACTTCGGTAGAATAAGGTACTTCTTGGTCATAATGCAAAAATATTTTTTCTCTGATAATTTCTCCTGCAAAGAAACGCTCTGGACGATCTGTGAGCATATCTTTATCGTAATAAGCAGGGTGTTTTGGAAGATATTTTAAGATAAGAGGCAATACTTCATCTACATTCAAACCTGTCAAGGCAGAAATAGGTAAAATTTCTTGTGGATTCAAGACTTCTTTCCAACGAGCAATTTTTTCATCAATTATATCTTGATCAACTAAATCAGTTTTATTTAATAGAATAACAAGAGGAATTTTCTTTTTATCTAATGCTTTTCTGAGTTTTTCGATGGCATTTTCTTCGTCATGACTCTCATCAAGTGAAGTTACTAACAGAATTACATCAGCATCTTCCAATGATTTTTCTACAAAACGCATCATTTTTTCATGCAGCTCATATTTTGGAGAAATAATCCCCGGTGTATCTGAAAACACAATTTGATAGTCTTCACTATTCAAAATCCCCATAATACGATGGCGAGTAGTTTGTGCTTTGGGAGTTACGATAGCTAATTTTTCTCCCAAAACGGTATTCATGAGCGTAGATTTGCCACTATTTGGTTTTCCAACCAAGGCCACAAAACCAGCTTTATGATTTTCAGATTCTTTGCCAGCATTCAAGATAGCATCTAAGTCGAGTTCTTTCATAACCACAAAGTTCGCTTTTTTTATAGAATAATTTAGTATAATTATTAGATTTAATCCAAAAAAAAGGCTTTTAAAGCTATTATTTCATATAATTTACATTTTTTATGAAAATAATTGAATTTATTTTAGATAAATACTTGCAGGTTGAAAATATTTTTGTACCTTTGTAAGACAATGAAGGCAAGTAGGCTTTAGTTGTACCAATTACGGCGCGAGATAGAGCAGTTGGTAGCTCGTCGGGCTCATAACCCGGAGGTCACAGGTTCGAGTCCTGTTCTCGCTACTTATAGCCCTTTACATATATGTAAGGGGCTTTTTTTATGTTTTGTTGCCAAATTTTAGCCAAATCATATTATTTACTCTCTCGGCTTTCCTTGTTTCTCCCTATAAAAAATCTAACATTGAAATAGACGAAAACGAAAACAAAAAATTTCCTTATAAACTTGCCAAAATTGTCGAAGGCAAAAAAAGATATATTGAATTTTGGATATGGAGCAATGAAGAAAATAAATTAGTAAGGAACAGAATTTTTCAACAAGATTAAAGTAAATGAATTAGAAGTAATCAAACTGAATAAGAAAATAGAAAAAGGAAATATTTATTTATTATCAAAGTCAGAATTAGCACAAAAAGAAATAAAAAATAATAAAATACTGCAACTAAGTTTGACTTTACTATTTTTTAATCAAAATCCTGTGGATTTAGCTATTTTAGAATATACTAACCCTCTAAAACATGCTACATTTACCCA
>PFKD01000276.1 GCA_002784125.1 Flexibacter sp. CG_4_10_14_3_um_filter_32_15 | reverse complement strand
AAAATCAGACAGTTTAGAAACCGTCTGATTCATATAAAATTTATCTAAAAACCTGTAACGCTATTTCAGGACAAGACACTTTTATGCTGTTTGTTGGTGTTTTAGCGCAGCGACACCAACAACATAAAGCAACTAACTACCAAAAAAATCCTATGAAAAATTTTACCATTTCTCTTCTCAAAAAAAGTAGTTTAGTATTGATTCTGTGGTGTGGAATTTCGGTTTCTTTGTTTGCTCAAATTCCTACTTCTTTGCAAAAAATTACGTTGATAGGTTGTGCAGATCCGTATGATTCAAAAGCTGCCGAATTTCAGAAAGATTTGAGAGATGTAGTTCGTGTTTTTGCGATGATTAGTACAAAATTGCACATTAGTTTTGATACATTACTTTTTAATAACGAACAAAATTATCAAAAATCACAAGTGTTGAGGACTATAGAAAATCTGTCTTCTAATTCTTCTCAAGTAATTATTTTTTATGATAGTGGACACGGTTATAACAATACAAACCAAAATGATAATTTTCCAACGCTTATTTTTGGAAAAGCAGGACAAGAACTAGAACAAAGAATGCTACCTCTTTCTCAAATTCAAGAAAAGTTAAAAGGAAAAGCACGTCTATCCATTTTATTGAGTGATGTTTGTAATGGAAGAATAGATGAAAAACAAATTTTTGCAACACCCCCTAATACAATTACTTCAAGAGGAGGAATTGACGACTTAAACCCTCTACTTTGCAAACAGCTTTTTGAAGAATCGTTTGGCTTTTTGAAGTTTACGGCAAGTGAAAAGGGGCTTTTAGCGTGGGGACAAACCAACGAAGGAGGACATTTTACACAGACATTTATAAGCTCTTTAACTAATGAATTGGAAGAAAAAAAATCTGCAACAAACTGGCAAACTATTACTCAAAAAGTTACGATTGATGTAG
The DNA here is from genome assembly GCA_002784125.1 of Flexibacter sp. CG_4_10_14_3_um_filter_32_15. GTDB lineage: Bacteria > Bacteroidota > Bacteroidia > Cytophagales > Bernardetiaceae > Bernardetia. The sequence continues at coordinate 16,617 of PFKD01000276.1, read as the reverse complement.
AAACGATTGTAAAACAAGCAAGTAACGAACTTCAAATACCTGATTATTATGGAAAAATAAATGGACAGATTTTGAGCCGTTTACCGAATGAAGAAGCCTATTTTGAAGATGCAAAGGTTTTTTATGAGGCTTTTGGAGTAGATAAAGTAATTGCGCTAACCGAAAGAGTAAAAGAAGTTTCGGATATTAATACGACCTACTGGCGAGCAACCGAAATTAGCGACCTTATTTTACCAGAACTTTTTGATGAAAATAAAAGCGCAACCATTGATGTTTCTAGTATCAAAAATCCAAAAGGAAGACCTCATAAAATTCAAAATTATTTAGCAGATTTGAGAAATCTTATCAAAAAAGCAGATAATACCTACAACAAAATTGAAATGGAATCTATAATTATAAATCAAGAAGAATTGCAAATTATAGATAAAACCACTTGGAAAGGTAAAATTTTTTACGAACAAACTTTCATCGGTTGGAAAAATGGAACACGAAAATATGCCGACAAAACAACCAAAGTAGCTACCTTAGTTATAAAAAGAAAAGAAATAAGTTCTAATCAATTTGTTTTTGTGGCGTATTTGGAAGATATAGATGTGGAAAATACAGTTCCTTTTTAAATGTAGCTGACAGTTTTCAACTGTCAGAAAAATAGTAGATTACTGACAGTTGGAAACTGTCAGCTACGTAATAAATATAAAAAATGAAATATCTAATTTTAGTATTTTTCTTCTTGTTGAGTACCAATTCTATTAAAGCACAAAGCAATTTAATAGATAGTCTTCCTGTCGAAAAAATAGATACAGTTTCTATCAAAATTCAAAATGATTCAAGTTTAGTTTTAAATAATGAAAATAATACAGAAGTAGACTCTGCCGTTGTTGGTGTCCTCACCAACGACATGGATACAAGTAAAAAAACGAAAAAACAGAATAAAAAAGACAAAAAGACAGATACAAAAGCAGACAAAAAGAACCAAGAAACAGACACTTTAGCTTTTTCTAAACAAGAACTCAAAAAAAGCCTCAAAAAAGAGTTAGATAGTCTTTGGTATTCTATGTACGAACTCTCACAAGAGGATACAGCCATTCTTCAAAATCTCATTACAGAAAAAATTGAAAGCCTAGAATTTGCACTCATAAATACTCGTAAGACAGACAAAAAATTTGCGCTTACTGATGAGTTTACAGAAAAAGCGTTGTTACTTTTTGATAGTGCAGACCGAAATTATATTTCATCAGACCTTTGGACATCAAACAATGAAACGCACGATAATTATACAGCAAAAGAATATATTTTAGATTATTTTCCTCGTTATGCAGGTCAGAAAAATTGTTGGATAGACTTTGATAATGTCAAAATAATATCGTTTACGCAGTTGGATAGTGGGATTTTGAATGTAATTGCTAGTTTTGATAGCCGTCAATATCCTTTTAAAAAAGAAACTCAAACGTTTAGAGAAGACAAACGACTAGCCTATTTTATTATTGACAAAAACGGAAGTCAATGGACTGCAAAAATAAAATACATTACCTATTATCAACCTTATCTTTATTATCAATTCAAAAAACAACCTGCTCAACTCTATTTGAGAAAACTAGAATTTGATAACAAAACGATAAAGGAAAGTTATTCAAGTGGTTCGTTTTTACAGTTGGATTGGTCGGATTCTACTAATTCAGAATTAGAAAAAATTGCAGCTAAAAATGAAATAAATCTTCCTAAAAATATTCGTTTGGAACTTTATAAAGGAGAGGCTCTTTTTCAAGTAATTTCTACTGAAGTAGCAAGTATAAAAGCAGGAAAAAGTTTGAGAGTTCCTAAAAGTCTTCCGAATGCTGATAATTATAGAATCAAAATTTCTAGTACTAGAAATAATAGTGTTTATGCTTTTTCTAAGTTTTTTAGTATTTTTTCAGAAAAAGGAGATAGTACTTCGCCTTGTGAAACCTTGATGAATTTGGAATGGATTTCTGTTCCGACAATTCTTACCAAAAATACAACCGTTACGCTAAAATGGAACTCGAAATACGTAGAAAATATAAATCTTTATTTGGTAAAAGGTAAAAATAAAAAGACTCGAATACTCAATCATAAAGCTAATACTCAAAAATTAAATTGGCGTATTCCTGTTGGAACGGCGACAGGCAAATATCGTTTTTTACTCATTGCTACTGATTGTCCGAAGATGCAAATTGAAAGTCAGAGCGTAGAAGTAGTCAAAAATGAAAAAGAACGATTAGCCAAAAAAGAAGAAAAAAGAGAAAAACGAAAAGAGAAACGAAGGAAGAGAAAACAGTAAACCTTTAAAATAAAAAAAATCTCCCTTAGCAATCATCTGTAATAGGGGCGTTGATAATGGGAAAAACAAAACCAAAAATTATGAAAACCTATCAAAAAACAGTTCATTTATTTATACTTATTTTTCTAATTTTTTGTAGTCTTGAAACGCTCAAAGCTCAAACTAACTCTCAAAACTCAGAAAGTTACGCACTTCATCAAACGCTTTCATCAGCTCATCAAACTGAAGTTACCTTTACTCGTTTCAATCAAAATAGTTCTTATTTTGCTTCTGGCGATAAAAGTGGAAAGGTAATTATTTGGAAAAAAAATAATGCTCAAAAATTTGTTCCGTACAGAACTTTTACCAATCATACCAATAAAATCAGCGATATTAATTTTTCTGATGATGATAGGTTGCTCATTACGGCGAGTTATGATGGAAAAATAAATGTCTATTCCATTTCTCAAACTCACAATCAAAATGAGGTAGAATATTCGTTTACAAATCCTGCCGTTACGCCTTATGAAAATCTAAATGGAAATGAAGTTTCGTTTGCTATTTTTGATTCAAGAGATAACAACAAAGTTTATTTTGGAGGTTATAATCGAAAAGTTTTGGTAGGAAAATTAGGCTCGACTGATTTGCAAGAGATTTTTAGTTCTGATTTGTATGCCGTTACGAGTGGAGAAATCAAAAATAATAAATTAGCGATTGGATTTGATGGAAATATCAAAATTTTTAACACGCAAAATTTACAAGAAAGTAACCTTTTAGGAACTTCAAATGCAGCCTATGAAAATAAAGTTTGTGAAATGGCTTTTTTGAATCATTCAAATAAAATTGCGTGTTGGTTGGTCAATGGAAAAATTCAGATTTGGGATTTGAATTCGAATCAAATTACTAAACAAATTCAAGTGGGTTCGCAGTACGGTTCGAGTAGATTTGCCTTTTCAAAGGACGATAAAAATATGCTTTCTGGACAATATGGAAATGAGGCTCGCTGGTGGAATGTAACAGAAAATAGCCATGAAGTTTCTATCAAACAAAGTCTTATAGGGCATCAAACTGTTGTAAAATGCGTTTCTGTGAGTAATCAAAATGATTTTCTAGCAACAGCAGACGGAAAAAATGTTAAAATATGGAAATTAGGAAATCATAATTCAACTATAACTGTAACCGAAACAATTACCCAAACCAATACAAACACAGGAACTTCCACAGAAAACCCTGAAATTCCAAATAATCCAAATTCTAATTTTACGCTCAATGAAAATATTGATATGCGTTTACAGTTTGAACGCTCAAAGTCGGTTTTGATTGAAGATTCTCACCAAAAATTGGATGAAGTAATTGGATTTTTAAAACGAAATCCGAACGTGGTTATTGAGTTACACGGACATACAGATAATGTAGGAATTGCACATCTGAATTTGAAATTATCAGGAGAGCGAATTTTGGCGACCAAAAATTATATGATTAGCAAAGGAATTGAGGCTGCTCGTATAACGATGCACCCACACGGACAAAGTCAGCCATTAAATGACAACAGCACAGAAGAAAAAAGAGAACAAAATCGTCGTGTAGAAATGGTTTTGAGAGAAGGGAATTAATTTAGAAATTAGTAGGTTAATCGCATCTAATTTGAAGGTTTTTTGATTTATAAGCTGCGTAGCTGCGAAATGTTTGTAGAAAAAATACCAAATAGAAATTTCAAGCTGCGTAGCTGCGTAATATTGAAATTTTGATTACTAGAAATAACAATATTACGCAGCTTTTGCTAGAGGGGAAACTATTTGTTTCTACCAATATTACGCTACTCTGTAGCTAAAATTCACCCAATAAATGCAAAAAACTCATTTTCAACAGCATTGGTTTTTTATTTCTCATATCCCATATCTTGAATAACTTCGCTGTTTTTTAATTTAATTTTTGTAGTTGCCATTTTTCTTTCTGTATAATTTAAAAGGTTATCCAAATCAAGAAGAGAAGGCATTTTTAAAAGTTCGTTACCTGTTTCTAAAAAATGATTTAAGAATACGCCACCTTGATTATTTATGTATGCTTTTTTATCTTTTGTTGCAGAGTAAAGAAATAAATTACGCTTAAAAAGGTCATTTAATCTTGTATTGACTAGACTTTTGTCTTTTGTTAAATATTCTATTCTAGGATAATTTACTTTTCCATTTTCTTTTACTTGAAAAGAATTTGAATTACACGTTTCGGCAATGACCCAATGAGTAGATTTAGACAACTGGTTTGTAATTAATTCTTCAATATCTTTTAACGGATAATTTTCTTGATGAGAAAAGGAAAGTAAAGGAAATTCAGAATTTGGAGAGCTAACACCATGACCAACATAGTAAAAAATGATAATCGGATTTTCGCCAAAATTGCGAGTAGTTAGCTGAAATCTGACATTATTTTTTACATAATGAGAAGAAAAAAGAGAGCCTGTAAACTTTTTTGTAGTCAAAGTAGAACCCATAGTTTGGGCTATTTTCTCAAAAAAAGAAGTAATATTAGTGATGTTTTTTTCTACACCTTGACGAATAGTGGCATCGTTGGTATCTCCAAAGATGTACAAAACGATTTTTCTAGGTTGATTTTGAAAATCTTGACTACTTTTTGATAAATTTGGTTTGAAAGAAGTAGAAAAAAATAGAATCAAAAAACAAAATATAAAAGTAAAGAAACGCATAGAGTTAGTAGTTAGTCTTGAACGTATTATTTTTTATAAAAAACAAAAAATTACTATTCAATAAAATCATCAAAAATCATTCAAAAAAAATCTTTTATAATTTAATTTTATGAATACGGATGAAAAAAACAGATTCAATGAACTCGTTTCTGATTTATTAACAGAAACGGATAAACGTATTCGAACAAAATTATGGCGAGAACTACTAGAACTTACCAATCAACAATTCATCGTTTTTTTATCAAAAGATTTTTCAACACTTACTATTCATCAATGCGAAGACATAGTACAGGAAATATATTTAAAATTCAATGATAAAATTTTGGAAAAAAGAGCAAAAAATGAAACTGTGTATTTGGATAAAAATGGAGATAAAGTAAAAGATACTTTTTCTTATCTCTACAGAATGGCTAGACATGAAGCACTTTCTGTTATAAGAGAAGTGAATAAAATGCAGCCTTTAGATGAAAATCAAGATGCTAATTTGTCAACTGAAACTCAAAATTATGTATCAGAACTTGAGTACAAATTAGAATATCGCAGCAAATGTTTGGCTATTTCGGCTATTGACCCAGAGTCGCAGCGAGAGGCTTTCTATGTCATTGTTCAGTTTGAACTGAGTGGACAAAAATATACAAATGATGATGTTGCAAAATTGATTGGTGCGTCTTCGGCAAATGCAGTTACACAACGAAAAAAAGAAGCCAAGAAAAAGTATATTCAATTACTCAATAATTATGACAAGCGACTAGAACAAACTGAAAAATTTACTTTAGAGAGAATACAAAAAAAGATTAAGAAAAAATTAGCTCAAAATTCTATTTTAGATTCTGTTTTCAAAACTAAAAATAGAGACGAATTGGAGCTTGTCATTTGGCAAATTATTCTACTTACAAAGGAAGAAAATTTTGAAAACTATTGTAAATTTTTTCTCCTTGATTCTATTTCAGAAACATCAAATAAAGAAATAAAACTAGATTTTTCAGAACTAAATTATATTTTCAATCATTGGATAGAAAATAAAATCACTTATGAAATGCTCATCAATCCAAAACTAAATCATCATGAAAACTAAAAATAGCACTATAAATTTCAAAACGCTTGTAGATTATTTACAAAGAAAATTGAGCCAAGAAGAAGAAAAAAGAATCAATTTTTTATTGCTTTCTGATGAAAAAAACTATTGGGAATTTATTGGACTTCGTGGATTGAAGGATGCTAATTTGTTAGAAAAATACTTAGAAACTAATTTTAGAGAAAATTTTCATACTGATTTGAATACTGCTTTTTCTGAAACTCAAATTACTCAAAAAAAACTCATTGATTATATTCAAAACAAACTTTCTTTAGAGGAAAAAGAAGAAGTCAAAAATCAGATTGCAAAAGACAAACACCTTAACTTTGAATTAATCAAACTTAATGCTCTTTTTGAGGAAGACGAACTGAATAATTACTTGACTTCTAAAAATGATTTTGTAGATTCTATTTTAAATAAAATTGAAAATGAATTTGAAAATCAAAGTTATGAGTATGAAAATAGTCAAGATAAAAATACTGAAACTACAAAGACAATTTCTCTAAAAAGATATTTGTCTTTCGCTGCTTCATTTGTCTTACTGATGGTATTTTCTTTTTTAATTTATAATTATTTTCAAGAAAAGCAAGAAGAAAAACGATTAGCTCTAGAAAATAAACTAGAGAATAAACAAAAAGAAAACACAGAAAATCAAAATATATCTACTGATGAATATCAAACTTTAGGAACAGACGAAAATGAGAATATAAGACTAGAAGATAAATTAATCCGTCGTACCGAAGATGCGCTAGATATTGTAATGACAAATTTGTCTATTGTAGCAAAGATGACAAAGGCAGACAAAGCACAAAATAGCAAACTACATTTGGATATGATGAGAGAATATGTAGGTTCTCAAAATTCAGAATTAGATACTAAAATAAGGCTTTCTTTTTTGGATAAAAATTACAAAATGACGAATACTATTGAATTTTCTGATTCAAAAACTTTTTTTGATTGGATTGAAAAACAGGAAAAAGTAAAATCTGTTTATTTGAAAGATTATACAGCAATTATGATACAAGAAGATAAAATCCAAACGGATAAAATTCTTATAAAAAATGGAAAAATTGAAGACTTAGTTTCTTTAAAAAAGGTTTCTCAAACGGCTGATTTTAAAGTTCATTTCACAAACTTAGTCCTAGAAATAAAATAGCAAGTAAAAAAGTAGGCATAAAAAAACTCTTCAAAAAAAGTAATTTTACAATTTTGAAGAGTTTTTAGTATTTTATTTCTGATTGTTTTCTTGGATTGAATGGTTTAGTTCAAAGGAAAAGTAATACCAATATTTACAGATAAAACACCGTTACGAACACTACTATTTCCAAAAGTATTATTTTCTGCAATGTCTGCAAGACCCAAGTTATAACGAACATCAGGCACTAACCATATTCCTTCTTTTAGTCTAAGATGTAGTCCTACACCAAAAGCAACTCCAAAATCTACTGCATTATAAACATTATCCACATCTACATAATCTCCATCTCCTGTTTTAGACTGTGCATTGAGTAAAAAACCTGCATAAGGACCAGCAAATAACTTTGGGCGTATATCCATTTCGCTAGTTCCAAAATAATAATTATAAAGAATTGTAGTACGTAGATAATCTAATTTTGTAGTTACTGGATCTAGTTTTGCACCTTGTGAGGAATAATCTAATTCGAATGAAATTCCCGAGCTTTCGGCAATACTACGGTTAAGAACCAAGCCAAAATTAAAAGCTGTTCTGTTGTCATAATCTCCTACATTTTCACCTCTAAAATTGGCTAAATTTACGCCTCCTTTAATACCTAAAGAAGTAGTGCTTTGTGCATAAGAAGAGGAGTTGAGGAATAAACTAAGAGTTGCTACAAGAAGAAGGACAAAGAAAAACTTTGAGAATAACGTATTAATTTTTTTCATAAAAAGATAATGCTTAAAAAGATTGAATAATAAAAAGTGATTCAAGCATAATAACGATTATGGGTTGGTTTTGTTTCAAGTTTCAAGAATAGAAAAATAGTTTTCAATAAAAAAAGGATTTGCTAAATACAAAAAGCACCCTATTCAAATCTTGAATAAGGTGCTTTTTGATAATTGCTAAAACTTAAAAACGAATTATTTAATAATAAGTGTTTTTGTTCCTACTGTTTTTCCATTATTAAATCTCAAAATATACTGTCCTGCTGGGAGCGTATCTACTTTAAGCGTAGTTTGCTCTTTTGTAAGCGTAGTTTTGAAGATTTGTTGTCCTAAGATATTCAATAGTGTAAATTCAATAGGCTCATTGCTATTTATATTTAACGCACTAATATCAATATTTACCTCACTAGATGCAGGATTAGGGAATATACGAATCGCTTTTGCAAGTTCGTTTTCGTATTCAATACCTGTTGGAGGGTCAATAGGCTCTTCTGGGTCTGGGTCTGGGTCTGGGGCTTCTGTATCTACTTCAATAGAAGGCGTATAAAGTTCATTTGCTTTTGCCATAGCTGCTGCAATAGTAGCGTCATTATTTCCTGCTGCTAATATAAAAGCAATTACGATTTTTTCACCTACTGGAATGGTATAAGGTCCTGCCGAAACAGTTACACTCACATCAGTTCCCTGTACAGTTCCGATTCTTTTTACAGTATGTCCTTTAAGGGCATCTCTTTTTTCTGCGTCTGTAAAACCATCATATACACCATAAGGTGTACCTGCAAAGTTTGGATCATTAGAAATCAATGAATACGTCATTTTATCAGTAAACAAATCAACCAAAGTTACTCCTACACGAGGTCTTCCAGCCACTTTTGAAGAAACAATAGCTGCATTTAAGTCATTTTTCCATTCAACTGCATTATCACCTGACTCATCTCCAATATCCCAATCACCATATAGACCTGCATAAAAATCTGCGATAGGTTGATTTGTAGTGTTTTCAAAAATGTATTCTGCTACAATAAAGTTTTCTGCGCCCTCATCTGTCCAAACTTCTATAGTTTGAGTCGTATTTACTGAGAGTTTTGAATTTCCTGCACCAGCGTCATTAAACTGTGCTTGCCACAATGATCTAGTAGGTCTAGTTTCATCAGATGGAATCGCTGTGATAGGAGTAATAATTCTGAAATCATCATCATAATTACCATCAGTAGAACGAACAGAATTTGATAATTTGTTACCAGAACTAAACATCAAACCTAATTCGTATAGCATTTGAGTATCTTCATATACAAACCCCTCTCCGATAGATGATTCGTCGTGTCTTCCAATAGTTGCTTTACTATCCACTGAAGTTCTAATATTATTTTTATCAATAATAAGAAAAGTAGGATTGACAGCAACTGATGCAAATTCTTGAGCTTCATATCCATTTTGAGTATAAGTAATACGCAATGTAACTATACCAAAATTCCCCAAATTAGGATCAACTCTTAATCTAATTTGATTTTGAGTAGTAACAGTTTGATTAGTACTCATTACACCTTCAAAAATCACATCGTTACCTGTAATAGACAAACTATTATCAATAGTTTCTATTTTTATTTGGAAGTCAGCCTCACTATCAGCTAGATAACTAACAAATTCAGCATTAAAGAAAGCCTCATCTCCAGCATAAGGAACTGCGCCATCGGTAGCACTTACAAACTCAAATTTTTTCATACGAACAGCTACAGGAAGCTCAGTCAATGCACGTTCCATATTCAAACGTCCGTGTCCTACTTTGCCTTTGTATTTTGCAGCCAAAAGATCATCAAGAGGATCAGCCGTAATACGAAGAAGCTCTCCTATTTGTATCGGAGTAAGCTCTGGACGATGCGACCACACAAGGGCTGCTGCACCAGCAACAATAGGAGATGCGAAAGATGTACCCGAAGTACTCTGATACTGTCCGTTACTTGCTGTATTGTGTACAGTAGTATAGATAGATGAACCTGGAGCCATAATATCTACACTATAATCATAGTTAGTAAAACTTGATGCGTTGTCAACAGAAGTAGTTGAACCAACTGACATTACACCATCATAACTCGCTGGAAATTGAGCCAAATTTTGTCCATCATTTCCTGCAGCTACAATAACCAAACAACCAAAATCTTCTATTACTCTCTTGATAATCTCTTCTCCTATTCGACTAGGAAAAGCACCACCCCAAGAACAGTTGATGATTTTTACACCTGTTTCAGCCATAAATACAACTCCTTCATAGCCAGCATAAATACTCAAACTACCAGGCTCATCGTCTGGAGAGTGTTTTGTATTTACTAATTTTACATTAAAACCAGTACCTGCAATTCCCAAATCATTATCTGTAGAAGCTGCTGCACAACCTGCTACCGAAATACCATGATCAACTCCTGCTGTTGGTAATTGAGGATTATTATCTTGTATTAGTTGAAAATCATCAGGAATAGTTGCTCCAGCAAAGTCCCAACCATAATGATTATCAATATATCCATCTTCATCATTATCTATCCCATCAATAGGATCATTTTGATTATAATATACCTTGTCCATCAAGTCTGGATGATTAAAATCAAAACCTGAATCTACAATACCTACCAAAACAGTAGAATCTCCTTTTGTAATATCCCAAGCTTCGAAAGCTTTGATAGTAGAAAGATAATTCTGTCTTGCAATATCTGTATCATTTGGTGTGTAATACATTTTGTTAGCTGGTACAGGTTCTGCTATTGCGACCATTCCTGTTGCCATTAAGTCATCAATCATTTGAAAGATACTTACATTTTCTTGCAAATTGATTTGATAGATTAAAGAAAGATCGACACCCGAAACATTTTTGTCTTTTTTTGTTTTCTTAAACTGCTTTCTTGCTTCAGTTTGTGGAAAAGGTTGTTGTATGGGTGCGCTTGATCGCTGACCGATAAGTCTAGAGAGTGCGTTACTACTCTCAAAAGCTGTTCTGTATTCTGGTTTGAGGGTAAACCAAACACGACCTGCTTCGATATCATCCGTCGTAATTCCTTTTGGAAGTTGGTAGTTTGTTTTGGACAAAAACTGTGTTTGTGTCTGTGCTTGTGCTGTGTTGGTAAATAGGTTCGGTGAGAACATAAATAAACCAACCAAGCAAAATGCACTTAGAGAAGTATTAATACTATTACGCATTATTATTTTGGTTAATTTGAAGTGAAAATAGAAAACTATATATTTAATTTCCTGATAATTACCTATACTTAAAACGTAATCTACAAAATAGATTGGCTTATATTACAAATATATTAACTTTATAGCTTGAAAAAGAATGAATTTTGAATTTTTTAAACATAGAATTTCATTTTTAGTCTTTTTGTAAAAAATTAACACTTTCTACTTCTATCAAATTGTAATACAAAGTTTTTAGAAACTAATTTATTTTTCAGACCTTTGACGAGCTTATGAGCTTGATAAATTTTTTGATACCTTAATTCTAATGGATAAAAACAAACCCCGTCTTTCTTCTCTTTCATTTCATTCCTTCTGGACTCCTTCTCGGACTCTCAAAGTTGCTCTTTTTGCAACAGGGCTTTCAGGAATTGTAGCCGAATATATTCTTTCTACTTTAGCAACCTACTTTCTAGGCGATTCTGTAAAGCAGTTTACGCTTATTGTTTCGGTAATGCTTTTTTCGATGGGGTTGGGAAGCCGTTTGAGTCAGTTTTTTAAGAAAAATCTTATCGAACTTTTTATTGCCTGTGAGCTTATTTTGTCTGTGCTAGTATCTTTTTGTTCGCTTCTCACTTATGGAATTGCCTCGATAAGTGAATGGATAGGAATTGTAATTTATACATTAAGTATTTTGATAGGACTTTTAATTGGTTTTGAGATTCCTCTTGTTACTCGTATCAATGAAAATTACGAAGAACTGCGTTTTAATATTTCTTCTGTGATGGAAAAGGATTATTATGGTTCTCTATTGGGGGGAGTGTTTTTTGCCTTTATTGGTCTGCCTTTTATTGGTCTGACCTATACGCCTTTTATTCTTGGAATAATTAATTTTTTGGTAGGTATTTTAGTTCTCTTTACTCTAAAACCTCTTTTTGTAGGAAATTGGCAATCAAACTTGAAAGTAATAAGTTTGGCAGTTTTGGGAATAATTATCTTTGGATTAGTGGGTGCAAAACCTGTTGTGATGTATGGCGAACAAAAACGCTACAAAGACAAAATCGTTTTTGAAGAACAAAGTCGGTATCAAAAAATAGTCATGACTCAATATAAAAATGATTATTGGTTGTATCTCAATTCTCATCTTCAATTTAGTACTTTTGATGAATGGCTTTACCACGAACCACTCGTTCATCCAGTTATGCAATTTGCTACGCAATCGGAAAAGGAAAACCAAGAAGGGACTAAAATGGAAGGTAAAATTGATGTTTTGATTTTGGGAGGTGGAGATGGCTGTGCTGCGAGAGAGGTTTTGAAATATGATAATATCAACAGTATCACGCTTGTAGATTTAGACCCTTCCATGACCAAACTAGGAAAAGAAAATCCTATTATTAAAAAAGTAAATCAAAATTCATTGAATAATGAGCGTGTAAAAATTTATAATAATGATGCCTTTACATTTTTGGCTGATAGTATGGTTTTTTATGATGTAATGATTGTAGATTTTCCAGACCCAAAAACGATTGAAGTAAATCGCCTTTATACCTTAGAATTCTATCAACTTTGTTATCAACATTTGCGACCAAAAGGAATAATTATTACACAAGCAGGAAGTCCCTATTATGCAGCAAAGGCATTTGATTGTATAGACAAAACGATGCAAGCAGCAGGATTTGAAACCCTTCCAATGCACAATCAAGTTCTGACAATGGGAGAATGGGGTTGGGTAGTTGGAAATAAAACCCTAAAAAGCGAAGAACTCAAAAAAGCTATGCAAAGTCTTCAAATCAAGAGTGTAGAAACAAAATGGCTCAATCATGATGCGATGCTGCAAATTACTTCCTTTGGTAAAAAATGGAAAAGTAGTGATATTCAATATGATGAATTAGAAATAAATACAATTCATAATCCTGTTTTGTATCGCTATTATCACGACGGAAATTGGTATGTGTATTAGAATAAATTGAGAAATACGATGCACAAAAAACACATCAAAATACTAGAAAAGCCAAAAGCTAGAAGGTTTGTAATTAGTGATATTCACGGTTGTAGCAAGACTTTTAAGGCTTTGGTAGAAAATAAAATACAACTTACAAAAGATGATCATTTATTTCTTTTGGGAGATTACATTGACAAAGGAATTGACAGCGCAGGAGTAATTGATTATATCTTGTATCTAAAAGAAAACGACTTTCAAGTTTTTCCATTAATGGGCAATCATGAATTTAATCTTTTAGAAGCTACTCAAGAGTATAATGAACGTATGTTTCGCCTTTTTCTGAAAATCAATAAATGTAAAGGCATAGTAGATGAAAAATCGAAAATAAAACCACATTATTTAGCTTTTTTCAAATCTCTGCCTTATTATTATGAGTTAGAAGATTATCATTTAGTCCATGCAGGTTTTGATTTTCGCAACGAAAAACCTTTTGAAAACTACAAAGCCATGCTAGAAATTAGGCGTTTTCAAGTGAAAATAGAACTTTTGAAAGGTAAAAAAATTGTATATGGTCATCAGCCGACAAATCTTACAGATATTCAGAAAAGTATAGCTAACTATGCGCCTCTCATTCCCTTAGACAACGGTTGTGTATATACAAAACCTCACAAAGTTTTGGATTACAAACAGCTTGGCAACCTTTGTAGCTTAAATTTGAATAGCTTAGAGCTTATCATACAAAAGAATATTGAGTAAATAATCTCTTGTATTTGAGCTGTAAATACAAATACACGGCTAGTACATTGCTGTACTTTAAAAATTAACCACACAAAAAAAGGCTTCAGAACATGCCGAAACCTCTTTTTTATAGCCATGAAAAAATTACCAATCTCGTGGCAATCACGATTAATTAAGTAGCTATTAATATGCCAAAGTATAAAAACTGAACGATAAACAAGAGATTAAGCAAGATTAAGTTACCAATTTTTATAGATACAGAATTTCAAATTGATTAAATTTGCCAAACAAAAATAATCAGTATTGATTGTCTTTTTCTACAAACACCACTATTACTATTTCTGTTGTAATGTTATTACCAACAAACAACATTTTAACTCTCCTCTATTATGTCTTACGCTCTTCAACCGATATGGAATATTGCTCACATTTGCCACAAACACGGCATCGAAAACGTTATTATTTCCCCTGGTTCTCGTTCTGCTCCTCTTACTTTGGCTTTTGTAAGGCATAAAAATTTGAATTGCAAAGTAGTAGCTGATGAGCGTTCGGCTGCTTTTATTGCTTTGGGAATTGCACAACAGACGGGTAAGCCAGTAGTTTTGATTTGTACTTCGGGTTCGGCTGCCTATAATTATGCTCCAGCGACTGCAGAAGCCTGTTTTCAACAAATTCCATTGCTTATCTTGACGGCTGACCGTCCTCCAGAGTGGATAGATCAATTTGATGGACAAACAATTAGACAAACAAATATTTACGGAAAGCACGTAAAAGAAAGTTATACGCTGCCAGTCGATTTGTCGCATCAAGATGCTGTTTGGCATATCGAACGCACAATTTCAGAAGCTATTAATCTTTGTCAAACCTATCCTTTTGCGCCTGTTCATATCAATGCCCCTTTTCGTGAGCCGTTTTATCCACCTGTGGAAAATATCAATGACGAAGAGGATATAAATAATTTGTATGAAAATCAGATAAAATATGATAATGATGTCAAAATTATCGAACAGATTCATAGCCGTCCGAAAATCAGGACACAACATTGGTTAGAGCTTTTAGAAGTTTGGAATAGAACAGAAAAAAAATTGATTGTTGGAGGACAAATGCGCTATAATGAGCGTTTGATTTCTGCTTTGAATGGTTTGGAAGTTACCGTTGTGGCTGATGTAATTTCAAATCTTCATATTGTAAAAAATAGCATTCAGCATCAAGACGTTTTTTTGATGAATAGAGAAAGTTTGGAAGAACTCAGACCCGAATTATTGATTACGTTTGGAAAGTCTGTTATTTCAAAAAATCTCAAAAAATTCTTGCGTGAATATCCTGCTGTGGAGCATTGGCATATTCAACCTGCTGGAATTGCTGCCGATACATTTCAGTCGCTTACAAAAGTAATTCCTCTGAATCCATCGTATTTTTTTAGAAAGGTTTTGGAAAAACAAACGACTTTTGCAGAGTCCTATCGTCAATCTTTTTTTGTAGATAATTGGCGTGGAACAGATGCAGAAATCAAGAAATTAAATGCTCATTTTTTCGAAGAGCAGCCTTTTTCAGAGTTCGAAGCCGTTAAAATGTTGATGGAACACTTACCAAAACGTTCTAATTTTCATTTGGCAAATAGTATGAGTGTGCGTTATGCCAATTATCTCAACTTAGATAAAGATGCCAATAAAGAAATTGAAGTTTTTTCTAATCGTGGTACAAGTGGAATTGATGGTTCGACAAGTACAGCCATAGGACACGCTCTTGCAGACGATGAAACATTGAATATTTTACTGACTGGCGATGTTGCTTTTTTCTATGATAGAAATGCGTTTTGGAATAATTATTTACCAAAAAATCTGATTGTAATTCTACTCAATAATCACGGAGGAGGAATTTTTAAAATGCTACCCGATGCAGCCAAACAACCCGAATCGGATGAGTTTTTTGTAATCAAACAGCCTTTGGATGCTCAAAAATTAAGCGAAGAATTTGAGTTAGAATATTCTTTTTGTGAAGACAAAACAGGACTTCAAAATGCTTTAGAAAACCTAGAGTTAGATACCGAAAAACGAAGCCGAATTTCTATCGTTGAAGTAAAAACACTTATAGAAACAAACACAAAAGTTTTTCAAGACTATAAAAAAGCTGTTAAGTTTTTGGAGGTGGATTGAGTTTGAATTATTGATGTTCAATATTAATTTCACAAATAATTTACTACTATAGTAAATCTTTAGTTTAAAAAAACGTTATGATAAGTAATCGTACAAAATTAATGCATCTTATTTTTTAATGTAATAACTTGATAATCAATGTTTTATGCAATTATCAATTATCCATTTTAAATTAGCTTCGCTGCTTTGGCAGGTGTCTATTTACTTACTTTCTATTTTAAAATTAAAACTTATACTCATTTTTAGAGTATTTGGACAGTAGGTTTTAGTTGTTGGTGTCGCTACAAACACTACAACGGCATTAGAAAATAGTGAAATAAGAACATAAAAAAGAAAAATCAGACAATCTAAAGACTGTCTGATTTATATTTTTTTATCTAAAAATCTGTAATACTATTTTAAGACTGGGTGCATCTCAAAATGTCGCTTTATTAATTTTATAGTTGTAGGGAAAAGGCTTGCCTTTTCCCTACTAAGAACGACATTTTGAGATGCGCCCTTTAAGACTAGACATTAAGGAACAAGCAATAAACAAAGTTTACAACTTATTTTGTGTGTTCGTTTGCTCACAAACGAACAAAACACTTCCTCAGAAGTGTGATTTAGGTGCTTTTATCACGCTTCTGAGGAAGCGTTTCATTCAGTTCTAAGGAACTGAACGCA
>PFKD01000134.1 GCA_002784125.1 Flexibacter sp. CG_4_10_14_3_um_filter_32_15 | reverse complement strand
TTTTTTTTTCGTGCGTTTACCCTAAATTCTTTTCTTAATTCTTATTAAGAATCATTCTAAATGCGTACCTTTGTGCTTTAATAAAAAAACTACTCACTATTTTATATTTAATAACCAATTATGAAAGTTTCCTTAGCTATTGTTGCCACTTTATGTATTGTCTTTTTTAGTTTTCAACAGTTCAAAATTCATTCTTTAAAAAACGATTTGAAAATTTTGGCATCAAAGCAACAAGAAGCTCTACAAAAAATAAATTTAGGTTCTGATAAAGAAGAAAGTAAAAAAGAAGAAGAACACTACGAACTCGCTTTGGCAATGGCAAGAATGCAAACGTATATGCAAAAACTTCATTTTGCAGGACAAAATGAAAACTGGAAATTAGCGCAATTTTATACACACGAATTAGAGGAAACCATGGAAGATATTATTGCCCACAATGTTGTTGATGAAGGACAAGAAATTAGTGGGTTAGTCAAAACGATGGCTTTTCCAAATATAGAAAAACTAGAAAAAAACATTGAATCAGAAAACAAAACTTCTTTTGTTAAAGGTTATCAATTACTTTTGCGTTCTTGTAATAATTGCCATGTGGCGAGTAAGCACGAGTTTATCAAAATTACGACACCAAAAACTGAAGATTTTATCAATCAAGACTTTAAATAAATAGTGGTAAGTTATAAGTGAATAATGTATTTCCCATTTCCTAGTTCCCATTTCATTTCCTAGTTCTCATTTCATTTCCTAGTTCCCATTTCATTTCCTAGTTCTCATTTCATTTCCTAGTTCCCATTTCATTTCCTAGTTCCCATTTCCCAATCTCCAAGAATTGAACAGACAAAACTATCCATTCATTTTTATTTCACTTTTTATAGTCTTGATTTTTTTATTTGTAATAAATCTGTCTTTGGGTTCTGTGTCTATTCCGATGTCTGAAATTTGGACTATTATTTTTCAAAAAACGGCTTCTAAACCTTCTTGGGTTACGATTATTTGGCAGTTTAGATTGCCAAAAGCTCTGACTGCTGTTGTGGTCGGAATGGCTCTTTCTGTTTCTGGACTTCAAATGCAAACACTTTTTCGTAATCCTTTAGCGGGCCCTTTTGTGCTTGGGATTAGTTCTGGGGCTAGTTTGGGAGTGGCTATTTTGATGCTTTTTGTTTCTGGACTTTCTGCAAATCATTTTTTAAGTTCTTTATTGTCTCAAAATTCACTTTGGCAGACTAGTATTGCCTCTACTTTGGGAGCTGCACTTGTTTTGTCCTTGGTCATTGTTGCATCAATCAGAATTTCAAATAATATGGCTCTTTTGATTGTAGGATTAATGTTTGGAAGTGCGACAGGTGCAATCGTTAGTATTTTGCAGTATTTTAGTGAAGCCGAAGCCATAAAATCGTATTTATTATGGACATTTGGAAGCCTTTCACAGGTTACTTGGGACAAATTGTCTTTTTTGATAGGATTAAATTTTATAGGACTTTTGATAGCTTGGGCGATGCACAAACCTTTAGACGCACTACTTTTGGGTGAGCGTTATGCTCAAAGTATGGGATTGAGCCTTCAAAAAACTCGTTTGGGAATCATTTTTACTACAAGTATTTTGGCAGGAAGTATTACAGCTTTTTGTGGTCCTATTGGTTTTATTGGTCTTGCCGTTCCTCATCTTACCAAAATTTTGATAAAAACGGCTCGTCATCAAGTTCTTATTCCTGCTGTGGCTTTGGGAGGAGGTATTTTACTTCTGATTTGTGATAGCGTTTCTCAACTTCCTATGTCTTCAAAAGTATTACCTATAAATGCCGTAACTGCGCTGATTGGTGCGCCTGTCGTGATTTGGGTGATTTTGAAAAAAAGAAGCCTTTAAGTGAATCATGAATTAAATTATAATTTACATTTATACTTTGCAAAACATTTTCGTAAATTTGAATCTAACAAATAAAATCAAAAAATTACTTCTTTATTAAACGTTATCACAGTTTTTTACAACATTGATTATCAGCAATTTAGCAAAAATAAAATCGTACTTATTTTTCCATAACGATAGGTTTGCAAACCTATCGTTATGGAAAAATGAACTTTACAAAATTAACCGTGATAATGTTTATTCTACTTTCAGTTTTAAACAATTATGAAAAAATCAACGCAATGTGTGCATAGTGGAACTTACTTCGACGAAAAAAGTGGAGGTGTAAATACGCCTATCTTTACCTCAACAGCTTATACTTATAGTGATGAAGGTGCAATTCCTTATCCTCGTTATTTTAATACCATAAATCAAGAAGTCGTTGCTCAAAAAATTGCAGCATTAGAACGTGGAGAAGCTGCCCTTATTTTTTCTTCTGGAATGGCTGCTACTATGACGGCTCTTTTGGGAGTTTTACAGGCTGGTGATCACTTGATTTTACAAAATGATATTTATGGAGGAACGCATTATGCCGTTAGTGAGCAGCTTTCAAAGCTAGGAATAGAATCTACTTTTGTAGAAGGACGTAAAACAGACGATTTCAAAAAAGCTATCAAACCAAATTCAAAAGCTATTTTTATCGAAACGCCTTCAAATCCGTTGCTTTTATTAGTTGATATTGCAGAAATGGCAAATTTTGCAAAAGAAAATAATTTAATCTCATTTATCGATAATACTTTCGGAACGCCTATTTTTCAAAATCCATTGCGATTAGGAATTGATATTGTGATTCATAGTGCAACAAAGTATCTAGCAGGACATAGCGACCTTTCGTGTGGTGCAGTCGTAACTTCTCAAAAACTGATTGAAAAAATTCATCATGTAGCCTTTAATTTTGGTGGAAATTTGGATGCAATGGCAACCTCACTTTTAGAAAGAAGTATCAAAACATTAGCTATTCGTGTCAAAACACAAGCTCAAAATGCCCAAAAAATAGCTGAAGCATTACAGAAATTACCACAAGTAAAAAATGTATTTTATCCGGGATTACCCACTCATCCAGACCACGAACTAGCCAAAAAACAAATGAAAGGTGGTTTTGGTGCAATGCTTTCTTTCGAATTAGATACAGATAAAGAAGGAAGAGCAAAATTTGTTCGTCATTTAGAATTGGTTTGTAAGGCTGTAAGTTTGGGAGGCGTAGAAAGCACACTTACCGAACCTGTCTTGACTTCACATGCAAAAGTACCTGCCCCAATGCGTGAAAGAATGGGTATTACCGAAAATCTATATCGTCTTTCTGTCGGAATTGAAGATGCAGAAGATTTAATTGAAGACCTTACAAATGCTATCCAGACGTTGGAGGTTTCTAAGTTGATGGAGAATCATTAAAGAATTAAAAGAAAAGTAATATAGAAATTCAAAAAAACGAATTCTTATTTTTTGGAATCCGTTTTTTACTCACCCTTTCAAAATCCCTAAAAATTTCTTTATTTTTTCGGTCATACTCAGTTTTTTGGACTTTGTTGGAGTGATGCTTTTATACAAAATAGAAATCATGCTTTGTTCTAATAATTCTTTTGGTGCATCAGTTTGCGCAGTACTGTATTTATTGACAGAGTTTGTTAGGCGAATGACTTCATCTAAAGGCACTTCCAAAAGAACAGCAATTTGAGTAATTGCAGATCGTTCTTCGGTTGCTACCTCATCATCAGAACGAGCAATGACCATCAAATCAATCAATAAAATTTCTCTAAGAGGGCTTCTAGCTATATTTTGGGTGCAAAGTTGTATATCTATATTGGCTGGTTGGCGAGAATAAGAAGCTAGAAGTTGTTGATCTTCTTCTGAGAGTTGAGCTATTTCAGTTATCTTATCTAAAAACATGACTTCATCATCAGACAAATGATGGTCGCTAAAAGCAATAAAGATGACTAATTGAAGGTAAGCTAACTTTTCCTTTGCGCTGCAATTTTTTAAAATATGTTCGAATGTATCCATTTAATATGCCGAGTATAACTAAAATATTCTGATTAGAAATTATATTTCAAATGTAAAGAGATAAAAAACTAGAATTATAAGGCAAATTAGAAAAAAAAAGACGATTTTTGCCAAAAAATAATTCTTAATACAATCATTTTTGAGATTTGGTGCAGCAATTTCACTCAAAAAGCAGTCTAAATTATTAACTGTTATTTGTTTTTAAGGAATTTTTAAAGTAATAGTTATTTATTTTATACCAATTTTATCAAATCAATTTATCTAAGTAATCATACAACACATGAGTGACATTTTTAAGTATTTGATTTTCAGTTGCAGCGCAACGTAACCTTTGTAGAACCTCAA
>PFKD01000308.1 GCA_002784125.1 Flexibacter sp. CG_4_10_14_3_um_filter_32_15 | reverse complement strand
TATCTGATTATCAAAAATTTAATACTTTTGTTCATGGCAAAAGGTATTCTAAAACCCACGAATTTATTCGTGGGAAAAAGCGAACTGGACTTGGTAACCGTTTTTTATAGCACAAAACGGTTAAAACCGTTGCAAAGCGTATTCTTTTTCTTGCCCCACAACTGAGGTTGTGGGTTAAATGGAATAGCCTTTTGCAAAACAAAATACTTATAAAACCTTGAAAATAAATAATTTGCAAGAAAATTAATCTCTACAAATTAACTTCTAAAATCTGACTTCTAGCTTTATTCTACCCTCCCGAGTACACAGATTGCATAAATAAAGCTGCTGCAATCGCTCCATACGTTCCGAGCGCATACCCCAAAACAGCCAATAAAACCCCCACAGGAGCAAGAGCAGGACTAAAAGCAGAAGCCACCACAGGTGCAGAAGCTGCCCCACCAATATTTGCCTGACTTCCCACAGCCACGAAAAAGAAAGGAGCTTTTATGAGATAAGCCACAAAAAGCAAAATACTAACGTGAATGAGCATCCAAATTATTCCTAAGAAAAATAACCCTAAATATTGACCAATTTCAGCCAAATTCATGTGCATTCCAATTGTAGTTACGAGGATATAAATACAAACACTTCCAATTTTTGATGCCCCTGCGCCTTCCAATTTTCTGAGTGAAGTAAAAGAAAGCAAAACGCCAAAAGCAGTCGCAAAAACCACAAGCCAAAAGAAACCACTTGTAAGCGAAGTAAGTCCAATGTCTTTTAGTTGTGTTTCGTATCCTTCCATGATTGGCGTAACCAAGTCAGCAAAAAAATGAGCGACTGCCGTTGCCCCAAAACCAATTGCCAAAATCATAAATAAATCTGTCGTAGATGGAATACGTGCATGTTTGGCTTGAAAATCTTCCATTTTTTTCTTTAAAGACGTAATTGCAGAAGCATCAGCTTTTAACCATCTATCTATTTTATCACTCATATTTGCACCATACAGCAAAAATCCCATCCAAATATTAGCTACTATTACATCAATTACTATCATTGCACCAAACAAACTTCCACTCGGTTGATAAATTTCCTTCATCGCAGCTTGATTTGCTCCACCACCAATCCAACTTCCTGCAATGGTTGATAATCCTCTCCAAACTGCATTATTTCCAGTTCCTGCCACCGTTTCTGGACTGATAGCATGGACAATAAAAAGAGCAATTCCACCACCCAAAACAATTCCTAAAGTAGCAGCCAAAAACATAACAATGGCTCTCCAACCCAAATTCAAAACTCCTTTCAAATCAATACTCAAACAAAGCAATACCAATGCAACAGGCAATAAATATCTTGAAGCAACAAAATAAAGATGAGATTCTTTTATAAATCCTTTATACTGGCTTTTTTCGATTCCGTTATCTGAAAAAATCTGTTTTATTTCATTAAAATTAGAACCTTCTGGAATAGAAATATTTATCGAAGTAGCAAAATCCAAAACTTTCTCATCAAACCATTCGGCTGCAATAAGATTTAAGGGATAATTTAATAAAGCAGGAATAAAATAACACAAAAGTAAAGCAGGAACATAAGTATAAAATTTTTGCCAACCTTTATTTTTGCTACTTGAAGTAACAAAAACAAAAGCCAAAACAATCATCAAAACACCTAAAATAACAGCGTCGTTTGTAAAAAGGGGAGAATTCATATTGTCAGTTATCAGTAAACAGTTATTCAGTTATCAGTAAATTGCAAATACAAATTATCTTTAGACTGATTTTAAGAACTGAATGGATTAGGATTATTTAATTAAAAATATGAAGGAAAGCTCAAAACAATCCACAATATAGAATCTGTTTTTTGGCTTTACAACTCTTTATTGAAACTTTCTCTAAAAAATGAATAAAACAACTCTTGACTTGAAACGTTGTTGTACTTATAATCTCATTTTTTTAAGATAAAAAACAAATAAAAAATTTATGAAAGCAGCACTTATTACTGGCGCATCTAGTGGAATCGGTCTTGAACTTGCCCATGTGATGGCAAAAGAAAAACACAATTTGGTTTTGGTAGCTCGTAGCATCGACAAACTCAATGCCCTTGCTGAGGAACTTATACAAGCACACGGCATAAAAGTAACAACCTACAAAGCGGATTTGAGTAAGCCAAAAGAAATTGAAAATCTATACAATCAAACTCAAAATGATGATATTGAAATCAGTTATTTGATAAACAATGCAGGTTTTGGAGAGTATGGGGAGTTTGTAGAAAATGATTGGGAAAAACTCAACTCCATGATGCAACTCAATATGGTTTCGCTCGTTCATTTGACAAAACTCTATGCACAAAATATGGTAAGCTCAAAGTTTGGTAAAATTATGAATGTTGCTTCGACGGCTGCCTTCCAACCTTTGCCTTATTTTGCTGTTTATGCTGCTACAAAATCGTTTGTACTTTCGTTTTCAGAAGCGACGGCAAGCGAACTAAAAGACCATGGAATAACTGTAACGGCACTTTGCCCAGGGCTTACAGGAACAGGTTTTGTAGAAGCTGCCAATATGGAAGACACTAAGTTTTTGGATAAAGCAAAAGCAGGTATGGCGACTGCCGAAGAGGTGGCAGAATATGGTTATGAAGCCATGATGAAAGGAAAAACGGTTGCAGTTCATGGAATGGTCAATTCACTTATGGCACAATCTTCGAGATTTTTGCCTAGAGATTTGGTAACTACAATCGCCAAGAAAATGCAAGAATAAAACAAAGTAAGAAGTTAGATTTCAGAAGTTAGAAGTAATGATAAATAAAATCAACTTGAAATTAATATATAAAATGGGAGTAATTTTGATTTTCTTAATTACTCCTTTTTTTTGTGTGCAAAGTTTTGGTTATCAAGGAAATCCTCAACGACGGCTTTACGCCTCGTTGACAGTTCAAACAGAGTATATTTCCTTACAGGAAACTCAAACACTCTACGATGAAATTTTTGATTTAGAATTTAATTATGATAATTCTATTACAAAAAAAGAAGTTGATAAAATCAAAACGCCTTTGCATTTCGTCGTTGAAGATTTTAGAGATATGCTTTTTATTCTTTTGACAGAAGACAAAAACAGCTATGAAAAATTAGAAAAAAATGAAGAAATTAGACTAGATGAATTAGAGAAATTTGGTGATAGTAATGATAAAAAAAGCAATTATTACAAAGAATACAAATGGGCAAAAGCTGAAATAAAACTTCATTGGGCAATCATAAAACTTTCTTTTGATGAAAAATGGGCTTCTGCATGGCGAGTCAGACAGGCGTATAAATTACTTTTAGAAAATGAAAAAGAATTTCCAAACTTTATCGAACACAAAAAATCGTTGGCACTTCTTCAAATCGTTTTGGCGAGTGTTCCTCAAAAGTATCAATGGGCGTTAGATTTGATTGGAATGGAAGCAGACTTGGAAAGTGGAATCAAAAACCTTCAAAAAAGCACTTCGCAAACACATTTTTTTCAAAAAGAAACTTTACTTTGGCAGACTTTACTTCAAACCTATTTAGTAGAAGATTTGATAGAAAATGGAAATACGTCAAAACAAATTGCTCAAAATTTAGTAAAAAAATATCCTTCTGAAAAGCTCGTTTTGTTGGTTTCAAGTTTGGTTTTGATGAAAAATGAATCACATAAAACGGCTCTTTTGACTTGGCAAAATTACGCTAGAAACTATCAAAATAATAAATTAACTTTTGATAAAAAGGAACATTTTAGTCAAGAATATCTTTTGGCAGAATTGTATTTTTATTCCGAAAAACTCAACAAAGCAAAATTTCATTATCTCAATTTTCTAAGAAATGTAAAATCAAATCAGAATAGAAATTTCACAAAAGACAGTTATTACAAATTATTTTTGATAGAATGGTTTGAAATTTCAAGTGAAATCACAAGTCCAAATAGAAAAGAAAACACTTATTTCAATTCTATTTCAACTAAAGCAATTTCGAAAACGGCAGTAGATAAAAACGCCAAAAAGTTTGTAGAATCTGTAAACAAATCAAATCATTTACCAAATAAAGAATTATACAAAGCTAGAGTTCTTACAGATGGAGGGAATTATCAAAAAGCATTAGAAACTGTAAATCAAATCACTAATTTAGAGCTTCAAAAGTGGGAAAATGAAAAGCAGTTTGAAACCATTTTGGAATATAAATACAGAAAAGCGAGAATTTTGGATAAACTAAACCAAACAAATAAAGCCATTTATTCTTATAAAGAAACCATAAATTATTGGTTATCTGACAATTTTTGTGGAACGGTTAAAAAGTCGTA
>PFKD01000446.1 GCA_002784125.1 Flexibacter sp. CG_4_10_14_3_um_filter_32_15 | reverse complement strand
AAAGGTTACGCAACTTTGTTGCTAGGAAAGGACTATTTTAGATTTTATAAATGTCACTCATGTTAAAATTTAAAACTGATTTATCAATCTATATTCTACTAATATAACAAAAATAACTTTGAAAAGTTATATAAAAAAACAGTTTGATTGGTATAATAATGAAGTATGCCCCCCCCCTCGTCAGTCAGAACAAATGCAACGCCAAATTTTATTTTTATCACGATCTAATTAAGTGATTTGCAATAAATTTAAGAAAATATGTATTTTTTTATACTAAAACTCTTAAATTAGCACTCTCAAATTTGTTATTTTCTGACTAAAATCTGAATTTCTATTTTTAAACTTCTATTTTTTAGCCATTTTCAATTTTGGTCTAATCTTTTTCCTATCCCTATAAAATTAAATGTTATTTCAATTCTCATGAGAAATATAAAAAAAATTAAACACCCTTTTCTTCTTATTTTTTCCGTTTGCTTTTTATCTTTTTTGATGGTTAGCTGTGGTTCTGTTCCTCAGACTATTTCTAAAGACACTTACAAAGTATATAAAAAACAGGCAAAATCAGGAAACTCTGCTGCGATGCTCAAAATTGCGAATGCTTTTAAAGGTGATATGTTTACTAGCAATGAGCTACGAGATTATGAAAATGCCATAAAATGGTATTCACAGGCAGTAGCAGCGAGTTCGAAACAAAAAATTCCTGCTGCTAGAGAGCTATTCAAAATTTATATGACAGGAAGTGAAGATGTTCCTAGAAATATAGATGCAGCCAAAAAATGGTTACAAGTAGTAGCTGACAGTATGGATTTGCATATGTATTACCAAGATAATACAGATCTTTATTTGCTGGATATTTTTGATGTTTATAAAGAAGCTACAAAGTCGGAAGCCAGCGCAGAAAGTCAGTTTTTATTAGGACGCTATTTTTTAGAGTTTGAAATTGACTATAATACAGGTGTGCGTTTTTTAGATAAAGCAGCAGTAACAGATAGCTCAAGATATAGCCAAAATGTAAATTATATTAAATCAAAATGGCAATTTTTTAGAAATCGTCGTAGTGATTTTATTAATGATATGGCTTTTGAATATCAAAAAGATAAGGCACACCAAGTAATGAAACGCTTTTCGGATGAAGGAAGTGAACTTGCTAAATTGGAATATGCCAATTATATGGTTCATAATGCAGAAAAACCACAAGATGTAAGAGAAGAAACGGAACAACTTCTTCGTAATTTTGTAGTTGTAAAGTTTGCTAACAAAGAACAACAGCTAAAAGCAACTTATTTGGTGGCTCTGACACAAGAAGGAAAAGACCATGTTATTGCTTTTCGTAAGTTATATGCACTAAAAAACAAAAATTTTAGTACAGAACAGTTTCCTTATATGGATAATGCCATCGATGAATACAAAGAGATTGCTACTCAATTACAAACACTTACAGGATTGGGAAAACTGACTGCCGAAAATCCGATATTTACGGATATTCCTTTAGAACTACCTCAATATTACCAACATTATCAAGGCGATATTCGTCCTTTAGTTGCAGTAAAAAATGCCATTACGACACCTAAAAATATAGAGTTTTTGACTTCTGAAAATGTAGAAAAATATAAACAAACTCTTTTAGAACAGATAGATAATATTTTTGAAAAAGCGAATACACCTTCTAAATTGTATAGCTTTAAGAATGCACTAGAAAAAGATGATTTTTTCAAACCTCTTGCAAAACCGTATTTGGATAGCCTTATTCAACAACAACTTACTAAAAAAGGGCTGGTACAAGAAGATTTAGTCTATGAATATGAAAAAGGGCGTTTAGAAAATACAACATTTTATAATTTAGAAGAAGGAAGAAAATTTATAGAAAATTTATCTAAACGAAATGACCTTGACCCAGAACCTCCTGCTCCCAAAAATCGTTGGGCAAGAAAACAGACAAAAGTAAATACACGAAAAAATGCTCTTCTGAAGCGTGCAAAAATAAAAGTTTTGGAGGATATTTATGGAAATTCTCCTACTATTAAACAGATAGAAGAACTCAACAAAACTATTCCTAGATATTCTTGGCTTGCTCCTGAAGGTAGAGAATGGGCAGTCGGATTAAAAGGAAATAGTGATAGTTGGTTTACAGGAATTGTCGAAATAGCCAAAACTCGTACACAGTATTTTTATGAAGCCAAACGCTTTGGTGATTCTGATCGCTTTTTATTAGAAATAAAATCTATCAAAAATAATAAATCTAATAACGCATACAGTACCAATTTGGAAGTAGAAAAAATAGTAAAAAGAGAAACTGAATCGGGCGATGTAGAGGGATATAATGTTACTATTTTTGGCGCAAAATATCAGACTTACGGCTGGAAACAAAGCAAAACAGACTTTTTTAGAGTAGTTTGCAAACCAAAACAAAATAAATTAGAAAATGCTGTTTGCACAGGTTATATGGCTCTGAATAGAGATAAATCTTTTTCTGACGATTTTTTAAGAAAGAATGATGTTTCTTCTAATTCTCAAAAAGATGCTATTCGTGCCGTAGTGCGTTACTTTATTTTGGAGATGCACCAAAATTTGGGAATACGTTAAGAAAAAACGTTTTTTGATGTAACTAGAAAACACCTTTTAGAAAAAATCTAAAAGGTGTTTTTTTGTATTTGGGGTGTCCCAAAATCTCTTTGAAGGTGTTTTTTTTATGGTTTAGGAAAAGGTAAGCTATTTTCTCTACATTCAAGTTTGATAAAATCAAACTATCGAATAATCATAAACGAACCTGTTTTTTGAGTTTGTTTGGCTGTATTGTCTATTGGACTTGAATAACGAATTATCCAAACATACGCACCTGTCGGAACTTGTTGTCCTTTGTATGTTCCGTCCCAAAAATCTTCTTGAGATAAATCTTCAATATTGGCTGTATTGATTTGATACATGACTTGTCCCCAACGATCAAAAATTTGCATTTCGAAATCAATCGCATGTTTTCCGAATACTTCAAAATAATCATTCAGATTATCATTATTTGGCGTAAATGCTTCAGGAATGAAAATGCGAGGCTGACATAATTCTGTAACCAAAACGCTATCGGTAGCTTCACAATTATTGCCATAACGAGCCACTACACGCAAACGATAATTTCCACCTTCATTTATTTCTAAGTTTGGTTTTGTGCCAATAATTTGCTCATTTTCATTTGTCCAAACGTATAAATAAGTTGCGCTACTGTCGTAATTTGTAATTACAGAACTTAAATCATGGTTTAATGTTCTTTCAAAACGCTCTTCTGCACTAGCTTCAAAACACAAAACTGTATCAGTAACAAGTTCAATAATTGGTTTTTCTTTCATCTGAACTTCTACGCTTCTCTCAAACTCACAATTTTCTACATTTACTTTTACTGTATAAACTCCAGATTTTGAAACTTCAATAAATGGCGTTTTGTACTTAGTTGGCAACCATTCGTAAACGGCATTCAAATCAGAAGAAAGTGTATCTCCAATCGTAATTGTTTCGCCTTCACAAAGCTGAATCAAAGTAGGTAATTCGAATGTTGGTGTAACATAAACAAAGACTGAATCTATATTTTTGCAGCCATTTTCATCTGTTCCCATTACATAATACGTCGTTGATTTTGTTGGACTTACAGAAATAGAATCTTTTGCTGTTGGGTCGTGCTGCCATGTATAAGAAACGCCACCAGAAGGCAAAAGTAAGACAGAATTACCTGCACAAATATTTAAAGAATCTACTGTATGTGCTTTTATTTGTGGTAGTGGATTTACGAAAACCGAAACCGTATCAAAAGTAGAAGTACACCCATTTTGATAACTTCCTTCTACTATAAAAGTATGGAAACCTGCCGAATCTAATTTAATTGTAAATTGATTTGTGCTATCCAAAACCGTATTTGAAGTGTCATTTAATTTTCGCCAATAATACGACGTTGCGCCTGTTGCTCTAAAAGTAACCTCTTCATTTATACAAATTTTAGAAGAGTAATTTTCTGTAATTTTTACCTTTGAAGAACGATTAAATTTAACTCTTACTTCATCACTACTTTCGCAGCCTGTTATGGCATCAATAACTGTTAAGCGAAGTGTAAATGGCTCATAAGAAATTGGTAAAATTTGATTGAACGAAATATTTAATTCTGAATCAGTCCAAATGACTTGATTATTTTCTACATGTTCCCAAATATAATTACAGAAATTATTTTGAGGTAAAAAACCGTCAATCTGTTAGGGTAAACGCACGAAAAAAAAATGTACTCGTTTAAAGCAAATCAAGCTAGTTTTTAACTTTGCAAATTGAATTTACTCTGATAGTTAAAGTGTG
>PFKD01000042.1:4447-7089 GCA_002784125.1 Flexibacter sp. CG_4_10_14_3_um_filter_32_15 | reverse complement strand
GTACTATTTGTATTTATCTGTATTTCAAATCCTAATTAATCCTAAAAATCCTTAACCATAATACCCTACAAAAAAATAGTAGGGTACAGTATACCTTTACTTGATTGTATTTTGAAATGCTATTACGAATTTTTATTCTTAAAAAAATCATCAAAAAATTCTTTTGCTTTTTTGCTTGTTTCATCCATTTTTTCAGATACATTTTGAGCTGTTTTTTTAAATTCTTCATTGAATTGTGAGGAATTCGCTGCATTTCTTGTCGATTGAGTGGCTTCCTTAAAATCATTTGCATATCCTTCCGATGCTTCTTTTACATCTTCCCAAACCGAAGCATTTTTTTCAGCATCTGTTCTTCTTGGATATACTCCTTGTAAAGTTGCATCATAATCACCAGAACGCACCCAGTTTACAATTTCTAAAGCACGAGTAGAAGCAAAAGGATGTGACTGTCCAATTATATTAAGAAACTTAAAAACAGTATCACCTGCATTATCATTTTTATTATACTCTTCGGCTTGTTCTAAAAATGCAGCTACGTCCATTTGCTCAAAATTACCTCCTGCTAATTTCATAGCTACACGAAGCGAAATATCAGGATTTTGAGTAGCTAAAAGTCCTGCTCGGTCTGCACTCAGTTCACTTTTTCTACTCCATTCTTGAAGTGCATAATACACACCTGAAAAAATCCAATTCGGAACTGGAAACTGAACCAATGATTTAGAAATTTTTTGAAGAATTATGAAAAGAGTTCGATACAACATGTGTCCACTCATAATATGTCCTAGTTCGTGTCCCAAAACTTCTGTCAATTCCTCATCATCCAAACATTCTACCAAACCAGAGTTCAAGACAATAAAAGGATTATCCATTCCGACAGCAAAAGCATTCAAGAGAGTACTTTGAGAAACATATACTTCAGGTCTTTTTTCTACATCAAAAGTTTTACAAACTTCATCAAATAATAGCTTCACTCTCAAAAACTGCTTGTCAGATACTCTAACAGCAGAAGCCAAATACATAAGACGAAGCGAACGCTCGGAAGTTGCACCAAAGAGCATACTTAAAAGTTTGTTTAAACCTGGTACTTTTTTGAGAGAATTTAGGGCTGCACGGTCGGCAGGGTGTTCCCATGCACGAGAAGAAATTTGATCTAAAACGGTTTTTTGAGTTGTCATTTTTTATAGATTGGTAAAGTTTAGTGAGAAAATAATGAGAAAATTGTGTAAGTCATAAAATTAATACGTTATTTTGTATTACTTCGTTTAATTCGTAATTAATTTATATGTACACAAAAACAGATTTTGAAGGCGTTTGGGTTTTTGAACCACGTCTATTTGAAGACCATAGAGGTTATTTTTTTGAGAGTTTTAACCTCATTGATTTTGAAAAACATACAGGTTTGAAACCTACTTTTGTGCAAGATAATCAATCTGGTTCGACAAAAGGAGTAATGAGAGGACTACATTTTCAAACATCTCCTTACGGTCAATCCAAACTGGTGCGAGTAATTGTAGGCGAAATACAAGATGTAATTGTTGATTTGCGAAAAGATTCGGCTACGTATGGCAAAAGTTTGAGTGTAAATCTATCAGGAACAAATAAAAAGCAGCTTTTTATACCCAAGGGATTTGCTCACGGTTTTTTAGTATTGAGTGATTATGCTGAGTTTTTCTACAAATGTGATGCTTTTTATGAGCCAAAAGCCGATACTGGAATGTATTTTAATGACCCAAAACTTGAAATAGAATGGCAAATGGATTTGGATAAAATCGTTCTTTCTGAAAAAGATAAAAATCTACCTTTATTTGATGATGTAGAATATTAATGTGGTGAGCTGTGATATTTCTTGAATATAGCTTATTTTCAATTTTATCTAACAAAATAGTTTTTTGCGTGTTGTTACTACATAGAAAAGCCAATTTAATTTTTATATAAAGATTAAATTTAGCCACCTCATTTTTTAATTTATAACTCATTTTTAAAAGACTACTATTTTTATGGAAACTGCTATGATAGAGCTCAATCGCATTGCTTTAGACAAAGAAAAATCAAATAAAACTGTTGAGCATCTCAACGAAATCCTTTCGAATTACCAAGTATTTTACCAAAACCTAAGAGGGTTTCATTGGAATTTATTGGGGCATCATTTCTTTTCTCTTCATGTAAAATTTGAAGAATTATATAATGAAGCACAATTAAATATCGATGAAATTGCCGAACGTATTCTTACTCTAGGACAAACGCCTCTTCATACTTACGAAGATTATCTCAAAAACTCAACGGTAAAAGTTCACAAAAATATAAGTGATGAAAAAAAATCAGTAGAATCAATCATTCAAGATTATTCTATACTTATTCAAAAAGAACGTGAAACACTTTCTGTTGCTGGAGATGCAGAGGATGAAGGAACAACAGATATGTTGGCTGGTTTTATCAAAGTACAAGAAAAGACTGTTTGGATGCTTTCTGCTTGGTTAGGAAGTAAAGACAATTAAGATATTTTTCTTTAAGATATTTTTCTTTAAGATATTTTTCTTATAGATATTTTTCTTATAGATATTTTTCTTATAGATATTTTTCTTATAGATATTTTTCTTATAGATTAATAATCTATTTTAGATTATCTATAAAATCAAAAAACC
>PFKD01000042.1:0-4321 GCA_002784125.1 Flexibacter sp. CG_4_10_14_3_um_filter_32_15 | reverse complement strand
TATTGTTTTTCAAAAGAATAAAATTTGGTTTTGAAATATAAAAGTTATTATTCAAATGATTTTTGACTTAAAAACAGAATTTTATTTTTTACAATACAAGCTCCAATATCATAAATCGTTTTGACACTTTCTTTATCTTCTATGCTTTCTAAAAGCTCCATAAAATCAAAATAGGCGAGATGTAGGTTTTTAGCAGGTGTGTTTTGAAGTTTTTTGTATTTATGCTTATCATAAAACAACCTATTATACAACCTTTCAAATAGTAAATAAGGTGTCCAAAGTAATTACTTTCTCATAATCTAGCTTTTAGTTTTTTAAGAATGTGAAGCTACTTATTCTACTTCATTTTTACTAAAATCTGACTTTATTTTCAAAATTATATCAGCCAGTTGAGGAGAAAAAAGTAATAATTGATTTTTGAATAAAACAAAATATTTTCCTCTAGCCGTATAAATTTCTAATTTTTGGGGTTCTTCGCTTCTAATATCATTCAATGAAAAAATAGCGATTGGAGAAATAGTCTTTAAAGAATCTTGAAGTTTATCATTTTTGACATATTGTTCGCCCATTACGCCACTAAAATAAGGCAAATATTCATAAATTCTATTGGTATCTGCTTCTGCTAACTCTTTTATTTTGAATGTCTTACCTGTAAATTCTACTGTAAAACTCTCAGCTTCATTTTGTGGATACGAAACAGAAAGCGAACGGAAAGTATTTGGTGTAGTAGCTAAAAGTGTTCGGTCTTGCCATTCATACGGACGAATATCAAAAATATCTCTAATCTGTAAATAATATCCCGGAATATAAATAGAATACGGAGAAGTTGATTCTTCTTGCATGGCATACGTTTCGCCTTCATGCGTACAAACTTTATAATTTCGGATTTGATTATCCCCCTTAAAAACCTGTACATTAATTCCATTCAAAAGAAAACTATTGATAACCTCATCTTTTATGCTTTCCGAAACAGGTTTTTTGACTTCAATACGCTGCATAATTGCCCAAAGAGAAGCAATCATTTCTTCATCGACAACAAATTCATTATTCATTAACCATTCACTAGAATTAGTTTTGCTTTGTGAAAGCGTCTGTTCGCCTAAAACCAGTTTTGTAATTCCTGTTGTATCTTCTAAAGCATATTTTGTTTCATTGATTATAGATTTATCAGAGGAAGAACTTTGAGAAGGAATAGCAAAAAAAATGGCTAATAATAAAACGACTCCCAAAAGTGCAAGCAGTTGTAATTTGAGAGAAAAGCCTGTATTATTATTGATTGATTTTTTGTTCATACATTTATTTTTTTCACTATAAAATTAAAATACATCTCACTCTAAAGAGTGAGCTACAGAATGCGCCATATTTTACAAATATACTAAAAGCTATCTTTTGTCTTTCAAGTATTTTTGAGCAAATTTGTAAGTACATTTCTATTTTTAGAAAAGTAATTTTGAGTATTCAACCAAAAACTGCCTATTTTGAAAAAGCAATTTATTATAAATTATTATATCCTGTCTAATTTTATTTTATTTTTCTGTTTTATTGCTTTTGTGTCTTTGGCTCAAGACGATAAAGATAAGAATACTATAATCATTGAAGGACAAGTTTTAGACTCACTCAAAAACCGTATCATAAATGCTTCTGTCGGTATTTTGGAAGAAGGAAAAGCCGTTCAAACTGATTCTTTAGGAAATTTTAGGCTAGAATCTTCTTTATCTTTTTCAAAAGAATTTTTGAATAAAGAAGTTACTCTAGCAGCTCAACACCCAGAATTCAGAACATTTAGACAAAAAATAGTTTTAAAATCCTATCAAAAATACGTCATTCGTCTTTCTGAATTTGAAGAATTAAAAGCCGTAGAAATTACAGCAAAACTTAATAATGATGATAGAGAAATAAGCAAAATAATTCTTGACCCAAAAGGATTAGAAAATACACCCACAGGAACAGGAGAATTTTCTCAAATTTTGGTTACGCTAGGTTTAGGGATTGTAAGTAATAGCGAACTTTCTTCTGCCTATTCGGTGCGTGGTGGAAATTATGAAGAAAATCTAATTTATGTAAATGGAATAGAAATTTATCGTCCTTTTTTGGTGCGTTCGGGGCAGCAGGAAGGGCTTAGTTTTGTCAATCTTGATTTGGTAAAAAAAGTAGAGTTTTCGGCAGGTGGTTGGCAGGCAAAATGGGGTGACAAACTTTCCTCCGTTTTGAATGTAGATTATAAAAAACCAACTTCGTTTGCTGGTTCGGCTTCTATCGGACTTTTGGGAGGAAATGCACACGTAGAAGGCACAAATAAATCAAAACGCTTTTCGTATTTGGCAGGTATTCGTCATAAAGATTTGAGTTATTTATTAAATACTTTAGAAACACAAGGCGAATATCAACCTCGTTTTTCGGATTTTCAGTCGCTTTTGAGTTATAAATTAGGAAAATTAGATAAAAATGGAGATTTCAAAAATCAAGATAAAAACACTACGCTTAGTCTTCTGACAGCTTATTCTCAAAATAGGTATCGTGTTTTTCCTTCAAGTAGAGAAACTACTTTTGGTACTTTCGATCAGCAAGTTCGTTTTTTTGTAGCTTATACAGGTGAGGAATTAATGAATTATACAACCTATCAAACGGCTTTACGACTTACTCAACAATTCTCTCAAAAATTTTCGATGGATTTTACACTTTCAGGAGTGGATACAAGAGAACGAGAATTTATAGATACAGAAGGCGCATATCGTTTGTGTGATGTAAATAATGATATTACTTCGGATAATTTCAATAAATGTACCTTGGTTCGTGGTGCAGCTTCGGAGTATTTTTATGGTCGTAATTCATTAGATGCTCAAATTTATTCCTTCAAAAATCGTTCTTCGCTGCGATTAGGAAACCGAACAATGGTAGAGTTTGGAGGAGAAATAAAAAGTGAAAATATAAATGACGAACTCTATGAATACAAAGTTTTGGATTCAGCAGGTTTTGCAGATATAAATTATTTCGTCGATACAAAAACTACTCTTAATTCTATCCGAACACAGGGTTATGCTCAAATTTCGCACTTTTTTGGAACAGATACAGCCGAGTGGCACAATGTAACTATTGGTGTTCGTGTTCATAATTGGTCGTTGAATGGACAAACTTTTATTAGTCCACGTATTCAATATAAATACCAACCCGATTGGAAAGCAGATATTCAGTTTGGACTTGCAGCAGGAATTTATCAACAATCGCCATTTTATCGTGAGTTACGAAATTTTGCAGGACAGATTAATCAATCACTTTTGGCGCAGCGTTCTCTGCACGTTATTGGAAGTATGGATTGGGATTTTAAATTCTCAAAACGTCCTTTTAAATTGATTGTAGAGAGTTATTACAAACAAATTTCGAATCTAATTCCGTATGATGTCGATAATATGCGACTGCGTTATTATGCAACCAATGGCGCAAAGGGATATGCTTGGGGGATTGATTCTCGTATTAGTGGCGAGTTTATTAGAGGAACAGAATCTTGGTTTAGTTTGAGTTATTTACAAACAAAAGAAGATGTAAATTTTGATGAACGTAGTTTTGTACGTCGTCCGACAGACCAACGAGTAACGGCAACTATATTTTTTGAAGATCATTTTCCAGATAATCCTACTTTTAGAGTGAATTTACGTCTTTTGTTTGGTTCTGGAGTTCCTTTTGGTGCGCCAAATAATCAAAATTTCCGTTCTGCTTTTAATAATCCTGCTTACCGTCGTGTAGATATTGGTTTCTCAAAATCGTTAGTTTTTGATGATGAAAAACGTATAAAATCAGTTTGGTTAGGCTTAGAAGTCTTGAATATTTTGGGAGTAGAAAATATTATTTCGCATCAATGGATAAGCGATTATGTAAATGATGTTCAACTTGCTGTTCCAAACGGACTTTCACAACGTTTTTTGAATATTCGTGGAGTGGTGAAGTTTTAATTAAAATGATGTCGTCGGTGGGACACCGACAACGGCAGATATTTTTGATATGTTGCTCGTGAGGAAACGAGCAACGGTAATATTTAAAAATTAAATTAGTAGAAAATGGAAAAAAAATCAATCTTACAAACTTTATTCTCTTCATAATTCTTGATATTTTTCTTTTATGTGGAGGTGCTTTTCTTTTTTCAGCAGGTCTAGGAGAGGTTATTAATGGAGAGCGAAATGCTGGTGCTGCGATGGCATTTGAAAGTGCTTTGATAACCTTGTTTTTTCTAATTCACCTTTGGAGAAAAGAACATATGGCTTTAAAATTGACTTATTCAAATAGTATTTTGTATTAATCTGTATTTTAAATCCTATCAATCCTTAAC
>PFKD01000342.1 GCA_002784125.1 Flexibacter sp. CG_4_10_14_3_um_filter_32_15 | reverse complement strand
TTAGAGGGTTAGTATATTCTAAAATAGCTAAATCCACAGGATTTTGATTAAAAAATAGTAAAGTCAAACTAAATAAAGATTAAAAGCAAAAAAATAAAAACTAACGTTGCTTACTGCGTGTTAGCATATTTTTTTAGACCTTCAAAAATCTTTATGACAGTTTAAAAACTGCCTTCTATATACTTTGAAAAATAAATCTTTTATCCTTTTCTTATTGGCTGCTGCCAATTTTACGCATATCATGGACATCATGATAATCATGCCTTTGAGTGACAGGCTCATGAAACTTTTTGAGATTGCTCCTCAAGAATATGCACTTTTGGTTTCGGCTTATTCTTCTTGTGCTTTTGTTGCAGGACTTTTAGGAGCAGTTTATTTAGATAAATTTGATAGAAGAGTTGCATTTTTGTTTGTTTATGCCTTTTTTGGAATAGCTACTTTTGGCTGTTCTTTTGTTCCTAATTTTTATTTTTTCTTAATTTTTAGAGGAATAGCAGGTTTTTTTGGTGGTGTAATTGGTGCATTAGTTTTAGCTATGGCGAGTGATTTGTTTGTAGCCGAAGAACGAGGAAAAGCAGTAGGAATAATTATGATGGCTTTTTCGGTGGCTTCTGTTATTGGTGTTCCGACAGGTTTGTACCTTGCCATACAATTTGACTGGCACGCACCTTTCCAACTTCTAGGCGTACTCAGTTTTATTATTTGGATTATTTCTTTCAAATATATTCCTTCATTACGTTCTCATTTGGACGCTCAAAAGAAAGATGATTTGGGAAATGGACACAAAGAAACTCGTAGAGAAGCTCTTTTCCAACTTCTAAACTCTAAAAATGCTCGTCTTGCTTTGTTACTGACTTTTACGCTTGTTTTGGGGCAGTTTATGATTATTCCGTTTATTACGCCGTATATGATTCGTAATATTGGATTCGAAGAAGCACAGATTACACTTATTTATTTTATTGGTGGAGGTTTTACTATTTTTACTTCGCCTTTTTTTGGACGTTACGTCGACCGTTTTGGAGCTAGAAAAATGTTTAATATCATTCTTCCTATTTCATTTATTGCTGTTGCTTTGCTTACTCATCTCAGTATAATTTTAGATTCTACACCTATTTGGGTCGCTTTATCTGTAACTACATTCTTTTTTGTTTTTGGAAGTGGGCGAATGGTTCCAGCTCAAACACAACTTACGATGGCAATTCAAGCCAAAAGAAGAGCTAGTTTTATGAGCCTAAATTCTTCGGTTCAACAGCTTGGTTCTGCTATGGCTTCTATTATTGGAGGTTTTATTGTCATGGAAGCTAATACGCCTACAAAAGAACTAATTCATTATAATTGGGTCGGAATAATTGCCGTTTTGATTGGTATAGGTGCGCTTTTTGTTTTTCCTTTGATAAAATCAATTAAGGATTAATTACCCAAACTTGTTGAAATTTAGAAAATAAACTTGTATAAACCTCTAAAAAGTAAAATTATAATCAACTCAAAAACACTAGATTTTTCGGATAGTTTAGACGTTTATTTTGATATGAGTTTTGCCTATGCAGAAGAAAATGGAAAATATAG
Organism: Flexibacter sp. CG_4_10_14_3_um_filter_32_15; assembly: GCA_002784125.1. Taxonomy (GTDB): domain Bacteria; phylum Bacteroidota; class Bacteroidia; order Cytophagales; family Bernardetiaceae; genus Bernardetia. The sequence goes on along the minus strand of PFKD01000342.1, from coordinate 2,713 downwards.
TGATACAATGGTCGTTCAAGGAACAACAAGAATGGGAAAAAGAAATGAAGACTAGAAAAATTAATTTCATAACATGAAAAAAATCCATTCCTTCAATAAAAAAATTGAAAGAATGGAAATTAGTATCCGTAATCCGTAATTTTTAATTCGTAATTGATAATTGATTTTTACCCTTTTACCATTTCATCATAAGTAAGAAAAGTGTCCATTCCTTTTTCTAAGAAATAGGCTTGTGTTTCTTCTTTTGATTTTTGGCTTGTAACCAAAACAAAATCTCCTCCCCACGCACCGAGAGATTTTACTTCGCCCCAGTAATCAGAAAAATAAAGTTCTTTTACTCGTTGCATTGCCATATTTTCAGCAATAATTTCTTCGTGCTTGGCAATTAGCTTTTCAAATTCTTCTAATTTTGTAGCACTTACAATTTTGTGTGTAATGCCTGAAAGTTCTTCTACTAATTTGTCTTTTTTGCTTTCTAAATTTTTTAGCTTTTCGTAATAGGATATTCCCTCAGCAGAATTCTGTTTTTTACCTAAATAGACAAAATAAATTTGATTTTTGAAAGGAGGATTAAAATCAACAGGAATTGTACGTGGAATTCCGTCGTGTCTTTCATACAAAATTGGTGTTTCAGATTCGGCACAAGCGACATCATAGCCCGAACCTCCCATAGTTTTGGCAAGCAAATCAAAAGCATTGATTCCTGCCCATTTTGCGACATTATGAATAAGTGTTGAGCTACTTCCCAATCCCCAAAGACGAGGAAATTCTAAAAAAGTTTCTACCAAAACATATTCTTTTCCTACCAAAAAGTTCTTTGAAATTTTGCGTGTTGTTTGCAAAATTTTCTGCAAAACCAATGATTTTTGAGAAACATAGCCTTCTAATGCCTCAAAGGTTTCGATATCAAAACGAGCTTCAAACCAAATTTGCCCATTACTATCGTAGCTTTTCCAATGCAACACACGATGCGCTGAAGGGGTATAAGTAACTTGTAATAATTGTCCTTTCTGAGTAGGAACAGCTAAAGCCATTGCACCATCAAGCACATAGTACTCCCCACTGAGGAGCAGTTTTCCATTTCCGTGAAAACGATTCATAAATAAAAAAGGGATTTTGGAAGAGTAAAAAAATTGTTCAATTTTTATTTTAACTATCTTGTGTGTTATTGATATTTTTAAACCCTAAGGGGCTTAGAGCCCCTTAGGGTTTTGTTTTAAACGTGAGTGCGAACTGTCGCCAAAAATTCTCTTACAGCATTAAAAGAAACTGTATTATTTTTGAAATACTCAACAGCTTGTTTTACTTCTTTTTCTGTTGCTTCAAAGGTGCGTAAGATATTCAAAAGGTGCATTTTCATGTGTCCTTTTTGGATTCCTGTTGTGGTAAGTGATTTGATTGCACCAAAATTTTGAGCCAAGCCCAAAGTTGAGATGATTTGCATTAGTTTTGGTGCTGACGGATTGCCAAGCATTTCCAATGAGCGTTTTGAAAGTGGATGAAGAGAAGTAAGTCCTCCAACCGTTCCGACGGCAATCGGCATTTCTAACCAAAACTTAAAAATTCCATTTTCTATGCTACAATCTGATAAACTTCTATACTGTCTAGAACGAGAAGCATACGTATGTCCACACGCTTCGACAGCTCTAAAATCGTTCCCAGTTGCCAAAACTACGGCATCTATGCCATTAAAAATTCCTTTGTTGTGCGTGGTAGCACGATAAATATCGTTTTTAGCTATTTCGATTGCCTTATGAAATTTGAAAGCAAACGTTTTGGCATCTAATCCGTCAATAAGTCCGTCAGCTCCTCCTAATTCTTCAATCGGACATTCTACCCACGTTTTGACCAAACATTCGGGCGTATAATTCGAAAGAATACACATAATTATTGTAGCATCTCTTTCTTCATCAGTAAACATTTCTTTTGAAGCCACCCAGTTTTGAAGCGTTTTGGCAAACTGCTCTAAACACGAATTGATGAAATTTGCACCCATCGAATCGCAGGTATCAAAAGTAGCTTTGATTTGATAATAATTATCATCTAAATGGCGCATATCCAAAAATTCAATATCCAAAATACCTCCTCCACGCTGACGCATATTTTTGGTAATATCGGCTGTATCTTTTAGCATTTGTTCTCTTGCTTGATCAAAAACGCAATACATTTTATTGTAATCGCCTTTCCAAAGAAAATGAACCTGCCCTATTTTTTTTGTAGAAATAATTTCAGAATGAAAACCTCCTCTTGATTGCCAAAACTTAGCTGCCTTTGAAGCTGCTGCGACTACTGAACTCTCCTCAATCGTCATCGGAACAGCAAACGTTTCGCCATTCAAAATAACATTTGGAACTACACCAAAAGGCATATAATAATTGGTTAGTGTATTTTCGCTAAATTCATCAAAAACCTTTTGCTGGTGTGGGTCATTGTGCCAAAAACTACTAAACTGGTCTAGTAATTCGTCGGATGACTGCCCTAACTGCTCAGCAATCCATTTAATTTTTTCTTCTTTAGAGAGTTTTGAAAAACCTGAAATTAATTCCATACTTGTTTTTTTATTAAAATAAATCTGTCTTTATTTGAAAAGTAAATTGTTTACAATCAAAATAAAGACAGCCAATTAAGTAGTAAGAAAGGCTAAAGTTAAATTCAAAATACTGCTTACTAACTTTAACATGAGTGACATTTATAAAATCTAAAATAGTCCTTT
>PFKD01000352.1 GCA_002784125.1 Flexibacter sp. CG_4_10_14_3_um_filter_32_15 | reverse complement strand
AAAGGTAAGTTCAATAACTCTTCATATAATTGTAAATTATCCATAATCAAAATTACGACTTTTTAACCGTTCCACAAAAATTGTCAGATAACCCATTTCTTTCTTTTATTTCTGCTAAATTTATAGCAACAACACTTTTTATTTCTGATACGTGGCTCAAAATAGCCTGTTCGATGCCTGTTTTGAGTGTGATGGGAGAGATAGAGCAAGAACCACATGCGCCAATCATTTCTACTTTTACTATGCCGTCTTCTGTAATTTCGATTACTTTTACATCGCCTCCGTCTGCTTTTAGATAAGGACGAACTGTTTCTAAGGCTTTTTCTACTTTTTCTTCTAAACTCATAACTATTTTATTTTATACTAATTGGAGGAATAATTTGTACTCAAATATAATCAATTTTTAGGAACTTTCTTAATACAATTTTTAATCATCAATAAGGCACAAAACCTCATTGATGATTAAAAAACTTAATCCTAGTTTATAGAAACGGCTTCTGTTGGATTTTGTTGTGCATTCCTTAATGCTACACTCTGCGCCAGTTTTTGAGCAATATCCTTAAATGTATCTGTAACAATTTGAGATTGAGTATCAAGGTTTTCTTGAGCAGCTATTGGCGTACCTGCGTCGCCAGCTTCACGAATAGCTTGAACTAACGGAACTTCTCCCAAAAATGGAACATCATTGCGTTTTGCTAATACTTTTCCACCATTTTCTCCAAACAAATAATATTTATTATCAGGAAGTTCGGCAGGTGTAAAATATGCCATATTCTCCACAATTCCTAAAATAGGAACATTGATTTTAGGTTGTGTAAACATCGAAACTCCCTTCTGAGCATCTGCTAAAGCTACTTTTTGAGGTGTCGTTACTATGACTGCACCTGTTACTGGGACAGTCTGAACCAAAGTAAGATGAATATCACTCGTCCCCGGTGGAAGGTCAATAAACAAATAATCTAGTTCGCCCCAATCAGCATCAGCCAAAAACTGACGAAATGCCGAACTTGCCATCGGACCACGCCATACAATCGCATCGTCAGGAGGAGCAAGAAATCCAATAGAAAGTAGTTTTACACCATACTTTTCGAAAGGCAAGATAATATAACGTTCGCCTTCTTGACGAACCCCTGGGCGTGCTGCTTCACAATCAAACATCGTAGGAATAGACGGCCCAAAAATATCAGCATCTATCAAACCCACTTTTGCGCCTGTTTGAGCGAGTGCAACAGCCAAATTTGAAGCTACCGTAGATTTACCGACACCACCTTTTCCAGAAGCGACAGCAATAATATTTTTTACTTCAGGAAGTATTTTTCCTGTTCTGATACTGGTAACATTCGAAGTCATTTCAATTTGACAACGAACACTTTCACCGTATTTTTGATGAATAGCTTTTTCACAATTATTGCGAATAAGTTCTTTTAGAGGACAAGCAGGAGTAGTCAAAACAACTGTAAAATGTATCGTTGTTTTGTCTTTTTCTACTTCGATAGATATATTTTTTATCATTCCTAGAGTTACCAAATCTTTTTTCAAATCTGGGTCATCTACTGTAGAAAGAGCTTCTAAAATTCCTTCTTTTGTAATTTGTATAGACATTATTTATGTTTTGTAAATCTTTTTTATAGCTGCTAAATGATTAAATACAAAAATACAAAATACAAGGGGAAATTCCTTATTAGAATAGTATTGACATATTTAAAAACCATTAATTTGAATGAATGAAAAGAGATTGTGAGTATCTAAGGAATGTAAAACAACTAAATGGCTCTTCCGACAATTTAGCGAAAGGTTGTATTTTAAATCCTAACTTTTATTTTACCTTGGCAAGCGTTGTTTATCGAAGATAATAAAACGTTGCCAATAGTAAAATAAAAGGGCAATCTTTCTGAATATAAAATAACTTTTGAAACAGTGTATTTATCTTCATTCATCATAAATATCATATAGATAGCTCGGCGAAGCCAAATCATTTACCAATCCTACCCTACAGAAATTCATAATTCAAATTTATTCCCACTCAATAGTAGCAGGAGGTTTTGAGCTAATATCATAAACTACACGATTTACACCTCTTACATTATTGATGATTTTATTTGAAATTTCAGCCAAAAATTCATACGGCAAATGACACCAATCTGCTGTCATTCCGTCCAAACTCGTTACGGCACGCAAAGCAACTACATTCTCATAAGTACGCTCATCGCCCATTACACCCACCGAATTGACAGGCAAAAGCATAGAACCAGCTTGCCAAACCTCATCATACAAACCAGTTTCTTTGAGTCCATGGATAAAAATAGCATCAACTTCTTGCAAAACGGCAACTCTTTCAGCCGAAACTTCTCCCAAAATACGAATACCCAATCCCGGACCGGGGAAAGGATGACGTTGTAAAATGAAATTATCAATTCCAAGCTCTGCACCCACTCTTCTAACTTCATCTTTAAACAAATCACGTAAAGGTTCTACGATTTTAAGATTCATTTTTTCTGGAAGTCCTCCCACGTTGTGATGCGATTTGATAGTAGCCGAAGGACCTTTTACAGAAACGGATTCGATAACGTCTGGATAAATTGTTCCTTGTCCGAGCCATTTTACATCTTGAATGCGTTTTGCTTCTTCATCAAAAACTTCAATAAATGTAAAACCGATAGCTTTTCGTTTTTCTTCTGGGTCGGTTTTGTCTTTGAGTTTGTGATAAAAACGTTCTTTCGAATCTACACCAGTTACGTTTAGACCCATTTTGTGATAGGTTTCCAAAACTTGTTCGAATTCCCCTTTTCTGAGAAGACCATTATCGACAAAAATTCCATACAGATTTTTTCCGATTGCTTTATGTAAAAGAACGGCAGCCACCGTAGAATCTACACCACCAGAAAGAGCCAAAACAACTTTATCGTTGCCTAATTTTTCTTTTAATGCTTTGATTGTATCTTCTACAAAAGCAGCAGGTGTCCAGTCTTGCGAACAGTTACAAATATTGACTAAGAAATTTTCTACAATTTTTTTTCCATCTGCCGAATGTGTTACTTCTGGGTGAAATTGCAAACCATACGTAGGTTCGCCTTTAAAATGATAGGCTGCAACAGGAATACTCGCTGTTTTGGCAATCACTTCAATAGAATCTGGAAGCGAATAAATACTATCTCCGTGCGACATCCAAATTTGAGAATCGACTGTAATGCCTTCTAAAAGTGGATTTTCTGTAACAGGAATTAGTTTTGCTCTGCCATATTCACGAGTTTCTGAACGCTTTACTTCGCCTTCGTGGGTGTGAGCTAAAAGCTGCGCTCCATAACAAACGGCTAAAATAGGTAGTTTTTTTCGCCATTCTGAAATCTGTGGTACTCTAGGCGAATCTTCTTGATGCACCGAATACGGACTCCCTGAAAGTATAATTCCCTTGACTTCATTAGATGAAAGGTCAATTTGAGGAATTTTATTAAAAGGGTGTATTTCACAAAATACATTGAGTTCACGAACACGACGAGCGATAAGCTGCGTATATTGTGAACCAAAATCTAGGATAATAATTTTTTCTTGCATAGAGCAAAGGTAAGAAAAGCGTTTTTTTCTGAAAACTTTATTTTGAAGTAAAAAACGCTTTTCTTTTAGCTTGGGTAATACTAGCAAAATTAAAACTCTATCTTGCAGTTGGGTAGAAGTTTTTGGGTTCTTATTCCATTTCTTTAAAAATGTATTTTTCTTCAAAATCTACTTCAAATAATTTCAAAAAACTCTGGTATTCTTCCAAAAAACTGCGTTTTTGATGATGATTTTCTTGTTCTTTGATATATTCGATAATTTGTGGTAATTGAGAATGACCATAAGAAAATGCACCATAGCCTTCTTGCCAAGCAAATTTTCCTTTACATAATTTTCGTTCATTTATCCACAAAGAAGACGATTGTTTGATGTTTTTTATCAAATCGGCAAGAGATTGATGAGTTCGAAAACCAATAAGAATATGAACATGGTCAGGCATGCCGTTGATTATCAATAATTTATGCTTATTGTTTTGGATAATGCCTGTGATGTATTTGTAGAGTTCATCTTTCCATTTTTTGCCAATAAGTCCTTCTCGATATTTAACTGCAAAAACCAAATGCAAATGAATTTGTGTGTAAGTATTTGCCATGATGGATTGATATTTTAGAAATTAGAAAAAATATGCACCTAGTCGTTGTAAATGGAGGTAAATGCAACAATAAAATATATTTTTTACGATGTTAGACATTGTATATTTTATACACCTCCTATCGGGTGCATAACAAATTGTCGTTTCTTATGCTGCTCTTAACATATTTTGTACTTCTTCCCATCTATCACTTAGATTTACAACTCTTAAATCAAG
>PFKD01000221.1 GCA_002784125.1 Flexibacter sp. CG_4_10_14_3_um_filter_32_15 | reverse complement strand
AAAACATTCTAAAAAATTACAATAGTGAAGAATACAAAATTGATTTTACCATAAAGGAAAGTTGTTACGATAATTTTGTCTGACTACTTATAAGTGCCAAAACAACCCATAAATCATCTCTTTTTCCAAAAAAAATAAAAGCTCCAAGTCCAACAAACAAAACGCCTGTTAGAATCAAAAGTAGTTTACGCCATTTTTTAGAGATTAAATTATCATATTCAAAGACTACTTCTACTTTTGTGCAATCAGATTCTTCAAAAAATTTTCCTTTTAGTGTGTATTCGGTTCTGCCTTTTGTTTTTAGATGAAATGAACTTTCGGAAACTGTTCCTTTGAAATGAAAACCATTTTTCAGACCTTCTTTAAACGTTTCAGTTTTGCCTTCTTCTAAAATATTATTTTTTAGCTGCTCGGTGAGTTGTGCAGGTGTTAGTTTGGTAAGATAAACCAAATGAGCATCTGGAGTTACTTTGTCTTCGTTTTTCATAAGCGATAGAATAAAATATGAAGTTTTGATTTTTAGTGAATATAAAATAATAGCGAAGAAGTAACAAGGTTCTAACCCTGTTTTATCTATATTCTACAAAAAACGAGTAGCCTGTTTTCTTTCTACCAGTTCGACAATTTGTTCTACTTCACTGGGTTCTATCAGTTTTATGAGGGGATTCTGACGAGCTGTTTCCCAAAGACTATGTTTTTTTGTGTCTAGTTTTGGTTCTTCGGCAATCCAAAAAAAAGAATTTTCAGATAAGGGAATATTATATTTATTAGAAACCGTAGAAATAAAAGCCAAATAATTGCTCAAATGTCTGTTTAAAGTACGTTTTTCGCTATCAAAATCTTCTACTTTTGCGCCTATAAGTGAGCCATTTTTTCCGATGCAATCCAGTTCGAACGAAAAAGGAATAGGCAAATTAATCGGTTCGAATTTATAATTTGTATGAATTTTATCCTGTAAAGGTTCTATCAAATGCGCTTGAATTTGTTTTTTGAAAGCTGCTTTTTTGGCTTGTTTGTTTTCTTCTTCTGTTTTGTTTTTCTTCTCTTCTTTGTAAATAGATTCAGAAAAAGTCATTTTTACCAAAAACTCCAATGTTTCTTCATTGAAAGGAGCAGCAACAGGATTGGGCGCAGAAAATTGTAATAAACCGTTGCAATAATTAGAAAGGTAAGTAAAATATTCTTGTTCAAAAACCTCTTGATTAGTACAATTAGCTATAATTTGATTTACAAAAAAATCAATATCCATATCTGACGATTCGGCACGAAGAAGTTTGTAAGCTAATTTTTTCTTTTTATCTGAAAAAAAATAAAGACAATTTTTTCCATCAGAAAACACCAAACCTACAGCAACAGAATCGCCAGTAGATATATTAGTCGATATTTTTACTAGAGAATAAAAAGTATTCATTGTTTTAAGCGACAAATATATTCTTCAAAAACTTTTTCGTTTCGTGTTCTTGATGAAAATGAAGAAATATTTTCGGTTGTTTGACAATTTTTGCAGATATTGGTGGTCGTCGGTGGGGACACCAACGACATAGTGCAAAAATTGTCAGAGAACCATATTTTCTATATCATCTTTATAACCTTACAAAAGAGATTGGAACTTCTACCAAAGCACAAGTCGCAAAGGGTAATTGCCAATGTTCTAAAAGGAAACAAGCCAAAAATTCATTGATAACACAGAGTTCTTTTGTTACTTTATTCATTCTATAAAAGTATAAAAAATAAATTAACCCTCGTTGAGGATTGAAAAACAAAAAAAAGCAGTTCCACTAATCACTAATCACTAACCATTAATAACTGCAATCTCTTCTTCACTAAGTCCATACAACCCATACACCAAAGCATCAATCTCACTTTCTAGCGCACTCGTGTCGGCTGACGGATTTTCTTTTTTTAGTGATAGGATTTGTTCTACAAGTGTGATAAAGGGTTTTTGTTCTTCTAAAGAAATGACAGGAACAGGGATTTTTTGTAAATATGGAATATCAAAACGAATATATCCACCAGACATGTGTGTATTTTCAAAATAGTTTTTATACCAAAAATCAATCAGTTTGGAATTAAGTAGGGCCAAAATATACTTTTTAGAAAATGCAGGATTTATTTTGTGTATGACTGTTGATTTTCCTACAAAACTTTGTTTTGTATCAATGGCAGCTTGAAGTTGTAATGTTAATCTAGCAACAACTAATTTTTCTTCTTCTTCAAATTTTTTCAAAACAGCATCTGAAAAAACATCTTTTGTTAGATATTCTTCTTTCCAATCGATAGCATAATTTTTTATATCTCTTGTTTGTAAAAGAGGTTTGTATTCTTCTTTTTGCTTTTTGGATAATTTTAAATATTCCTCTTTCTTAATTTTAAGTTTTCCGTAACCACTTTTAGAAGTTCCCCAAAACATTTCACAAATATCTTTTAATTTTTGTCTGTCTTTTTCAATTTTCAAAATTAGCCATTGATATGGACTTGCAATAATTAGATATTTTCCATTTGAAATAACTTCATTTTTTCTGACAGACAAATTATATTGCCCTAATTCTTTAGCTTCTTTGCATTTACTGATTTGGATTAAATAATTTCCGTTTTTTTCTTTTTGAAAACACCAAACAACTGTATAAGTTGCAGCTTCATCAAATACACTTATATTTGAAACATCATTTATAAATTTAATAATTGTATTCTCTACAAGAAGTTTGCGAATACCAAAACCAGCATCAATAGATAAAAATTGATTTGGATTTATGTAACAACAATAGCCTTTTTGTTTAGTAATTTGAAAAGCTCTTTCAATAAAATATTGATACAAATTTGGTCTTGGAGATTGAAAATTAGTTTGAAAATGGCTAATAATTTGTGTTGTTTCTTTTCCTATTTCTCTATAATCCACATAAGGAGGATTTCCAATCACGACATCAAAGCCAATAAAATTACCTTTGTTGTCCAATACTTCTGGAAACTCAAAACGCCATTCGAAAGCATTTTGATAGATTTTACTGCTTTTTATATCTTCAATTTCTGTATTTAGTTTCAGAACTTCTTTTTGTAGTTTGTCTATTTTTTTGTCTTTTGCTTTTTGTTCGGTCTTGCTAAGTTCGAAAACAGAAGTTTGAGTGAGCAGCGTTTGGAGTTCGGCAGTTTTTTTGGAAAGAGCCAGTAGTTTTGGGTCTTTTTTACTCACTTCACTTCTAAAATCGGCTTTTATGGTGTCGATGAGTTTTTCCATTTCGTATTTTTGGTCTTTGCTCGTCGCATTTCTGTACGTCTGAACAGCCATACGGTACGAATCTATCGTCCAGTTGCTTTTTTTGAGAGCCTTGCTAATATCAGCATCTAAATCAAAACGACTTATCAGCGAGTTTCCCGTTTTGATATTAATATCAATATTTGGAAGTGTTTCTAATTCTGTATAATTACTTTCTTTGGTATAATAAGCATTTTTCAATAGCTCAATCCAAAGACGCAAACGACATATTTTGACAGAATTTGGATTAATATCGACACCAAAAAGACAGTTTTCTATCAATTTTTGTTTTTCATGAAAAAGCGTTTTTTGTATCGTTTGGCTTCCTTTATTTCCAATTTGATACTCAAAAAAATCGTTGGCAGTTTCGAAGGCGAAAAGTTCATCATTTTCTATACGAATATCGACAGGCAAACCCTTTCCAGTTGAATCAGCCAAAATTCCCAACTCCGATTTTAGGGTAATGAGTTCGTTGAGCGCAGAAACCAAAAAGTGTCCAGAACCAACAGAAGGGTCACAAATTTTGATAGAATCAAATATTTTATTGTTTTTGAGTTTGTCTTCTGGCTTATATTTGGAAGAAAGAAAAAATGATAAATCCTCAAAATTCTCAAACTCCATGTTGTATTCTTCCGAAAACTTCTGAACCACCGAACGACGCAGCGTTTGGCGACACATATACATCGTAATAAAACTAGGAGTGTAGAACGAACCGTCTTTGTAGCCGTTTATTTTTTCAAAAATAAGTCCCAAAACAGAGGCATTAATCAGCGTTTTTTTGTCTTTTCTAATTTCCTCCGTTCCTTCCGAACTAAAATTATAGGCATCTAAAAATTGAAAGAAATAACTCAAAGGCGTTTCTTTTCCAGTCCTGCGAACTCCGTTGTCATCTTTTAAAACCGTTTTGGAATACAAAGTAAGTTCTGCATTATCAGCAAGATTATTTACAAGAACGGTATCAGCTTCAAGAGGTGTTTCCTCAAAAAGCGAACTATTCAGATAAGGAATATGAGCAAAATTGTTTAAATGTTCTCGTCGCTCTTTGGGTTTTTTCGCCAAAACATCAAAAAATAATTCATCAAGCACATTAAAATTCTGAATCGTTTGGATATTCAAAAACTTATATTTCTGACGGATTTCTTTTTTTTCTGTTTTGTAATACTGTAAAAGTTGCGCTTCCAAAAGTTTTAGAAAAAGCATACGATTTGTCCACGTAATGCAGAGTTCTAGCGCAATATTTTCATATTTTTCGGTGTCGTTATCTCCATACGATTTATGATTTCTGACAGTTTCTACTCGCTTTCTTTCTACTTTTGCGAGTGTATTTTCCAAAAAAGAACCTCGTTCTCGTTCTTTTTCATTTTTTCGTTTAATGACTTTTTTGTTTTGTTCCTTTACTTCTTCTAATCCTAAAATGTGTAAAAGTTCATTATAAAAATCTTTATTGAGTGAATTCGAATCATTGGCAAACGGTTTTTTGAGTAAATGAACAGGCGAAAGAATTTTGTAAAGATGAATGAGTTTTATTTGGTCTTTTTGTGCTTCTTCGTCAGTTTCTTCCTTTCCAAAGTTTTGTCTAAAACTTTCTAATTCTTTTTGATACTCTTTTATTTTGAAATGTGTACAAATTATTTCTTCATCTAAAGAATCTATAAACGGCTGTGCAATTTCTGTATAAAAATGGCTAGTGCTTTTTTTACTTCTCTGAAAATCCTTGAATTTTTTGAGTAAACTATTATTTTTATAGAATAATTTATCAAATTGATTTTCATCAAAAATAAACCATTCATAGACATCAGTAACGACAAGATTTTTGACTTCTGTATTTTTCTCTTCAACTCGCTCTACCAAATAATAATAAACAAGCTGATGAAATGATTTTTTATTAAAATTATTTTTAGTTATAAATTCCCTACTATTTGGTTTTTTATTTTCTATCATCACACCAACAGGACTTTTTTGTGTGTCTTGATGATGAATTACATTATCAATATCGTGCTTTGTATTGATGGCGTGAAGATTTTTATAATAGGCATCTTTCAAAAAATCGGACATTAGATTTTTTGTGTTTTCTTCTCGCTGTTTTTCCATTTCCTCCAACAGTTTTTCCAAAGCATCAGCAAAACGTTCGAATTCTTTAGCTTCGACATGTTCTTTTCTGTATGCTTGATTGAGCGACTGTGCAGGTTTGAGTGTTTGTAATTTCATAAAAAATGTATCTAAACCATCTAAACAGGGTTTTAACCCTGTTTTTTATTTAGGGTTTGAAATCAAATATGTTTTCTCAAAGATACATTTTGTATATAAAAAAAGAAATAGAGAAAGACTATTTTTTTACTTATGAAATTCTTTTTTCTGCAAAAAGTAGGGAAAAGGCACGCCTTTTCCTAAACATATTATTTATTTTCAGTTGAAATACCAACGACTGACTAGGAAAAGGCAAGCCTTTTCCCTACAAATAGGGTGTGTGTTTTCCTTCGGTCTGCTCTTTGGGACTGACCTTGATAAAGGTCAGTTCCGAAGGGCAGACCGATAAAAATGAACTATTTTTACCTAAATTTCCATGCCGTTGTTGGTGTCCTCACGAACGACAAAAAACTACTTTTTATTTTTTATCATCAGGCGTATACGTACCGGGAGGACTAAAAAGGACTTTAAATGCTTGTTTTGGAGAGCGTACTTTTCTCAAATCTTTTGCAATATCTACAAATTCGTGAAAGACTAAACGTACAGGGTTTACGGTATTGATTGGAGTTGTGATTCCATATCTTGCTTCTTCTCCTTCGGGTTCGAAAGTATTGAAAATTCTATCCCAAATAATAAAAGTAGAGCCAAAATTTTTGTCAAGATAATGTTCGTTTGTTCCGTGATGCACCCTGTGATGCGAAGGCGTAACGAAGAAATATTCAAACCAAGCTGGCATTTTTCGGATTTGTTCGGTATGAATCCAAAATTGATTCAAAACTGCAATTTGATGACAAATAAAGAAGGTCAAAGGATGAAAACCGAAAAGCGCAACAGGTATAAAAAAGATGACTTTAAGCTGCTGAACCCAAGAAAGGCGAAATGAAACAGCAAAATTATAATCTTCTGAAGAGTGGTGTGTAACGTGGGTAGCCCACCAAAAACGCTGACGATGTGCCACACGGTGCGCCCAGTATCGACAAAAATCTAAAACGACAAAACAAATTGGAAAAGACCACCAAGAAGGCTCAATATAAAAAGGCGAAATACTAAAAAAGAAAAGAATTACCCCAAAAGTAAAAACTTTAGCAAGTACCGTAGAAATCAGATTGCCCAAACCTATCAATACAGAAGACCAAAAAGTTCCTTTGTTGTAAGTGAGCCGTTTGTCTTGATGTTCTTTTTTTTCTTTTCGTTCTAAATAATATTCGAAAGCGACTAAAGAAAGCATCACAGGAACAGCCCAAACAATGATTTGAGGAAGGTTTAGTTCGTTGATTTGATTATTGAAGGTTTCTAAATTACTAAAATCGAAGATGGGTTTTTCTGTAAAAGTAGATAAAAAAATGTAATGAAGTAGCATAAATACTTATTTTGATAAAAAATGAAGTTGGTATTGAATAGAAGTAATAATTTTTATTATGTAAATAAATGTTTTTTACATAAATGCAAGTTACCTATTTTAAATCACTCTAAAAAAGATATTGTTTAGAGTTTTGTATAAATTATTTTTTTTATTGCTTGAATTACCTGTTTTTCTATCTAAATTTGCTTTTACAAATAACTGTATAAATTCGAAAACGGTAAGGCATTTTTTTAGGTTAATCGCATCAAAAAATGAGGGTTTTTACGATTATTCAAGAAAATTTAGCTACAGAGTAGCGTAATATTGCTAGAAATATAATTTCTTGCCTATAAAAAGCTGCGTAGCTGCGTAATATTGTTATTTTTAGTAGGTCAAAACTTCAATATTACGCAGCTACACAGCTTGAAATTTCTATCACGTATGTTCTTCTACTACAAAGATTTCGCAGCTACTTAGCTAAACACCAAAAAAAGTCCAAATTAGATGCGATTAATCTAGTATTTTTTCTACAAAATTTTTTATAAAATGACATATCAAGAAACCCTAGACTATCTTTTTTCTCAACTTCCTATGTTTCAGCGTGTGGGAGGTGCAGCCTATCGTAGTGATTTAGAAAATATCAAAATTCTGTGCAAACAGTTGGGCAATCCAGAAAATAAATTTGATACGATTCATGTAGCAGGTACAAACGGAAAAGGCAGCACTTCGCACATGATAGCTTCTGTTTTGCAATCAGCAGGATATAATGTGGGACTTTATACATCGCCTCATCTCAAAAATTTTACGGAACGAATTAGATTAAACGGACAAGAAATTGAGCAAGATTTTGTAGTTGATTTTGTAGAAAAAATCCGAACAACTATTACTTCTATCTTGCCTTCTTTTTTTGAGGTAACTGTTGCGATGGCATTCGAATATTTTACCTACAAAAAAGTGGATATTGCTATTATTGAGGTCGGAATGGGAGGGCGATTAGATGCTACAAACGTAATTTCGCCTTTGCTTTCAGTCATTACAAATATTGGTTTTGACCATCAGCAGTTTTTGGGAGATACATTACAAAAAATTGCAGCCGAAAAAGCAGGAATTATAAAACCAAACACACCAGTAATTATTAGTCAAAAACAGAAGGAAACAACTGAAGTTTTTGAAGAAATTGCAAGAAAAAATAAATCAGAAATTATTTTTGCAACTGATAAGTACGAAGTAACTCCGACGATGTATAGCTATGATGATGATTCTAAAAAAGATAATTTTGATATTTCTTCTATAACCTATCATGAAAATCTAAGAGCAACAGAATTACTTTATCTTTATGCAGATATAGAATTAGATTTGAAAGGAGTTTATCAAAAACAGAATTTAGCAGGTGTTATTTGTGCCTTAGAAAAACTAAAAAAAATAGAATCATTCAGAAGAATAGTAGAACGAAAAGACTCTTATTTTACTTTCACAGAAGAAAATCTAATTGAAGGATTAAGACACGCAGCAAAAAAAACAGGATTAAAAGGACGTTGGTACAAACTCAGCAAAGAAGATGATAAAACGCCAATTATTTGTGATATTGCTCACAATGAAGATGGAATAAGTCAAGTGGTTTCTCAACTCAAAACCGAACTAAAAAAACAAAATTATTCTACTTTAAGAATCGTCTTTGGAGCTGTAAACGATAAAGATTTGGATAAAATTTTCAGTCTTTTAAAAACAGAACTTCAAGACAAAATTAATCAAAAAACACTATTTTATTTTTGTAAACCAGAAGTTCCTCGTGGATTAGAAGCAACTATTTTGAAAGACAAAGCAAAAGAGTTTGGTTTGCAAGGAGAAATTTATGAAAGTGTAAATAGTGCTTTAGAAGCAGCTAAAAAAGATGTTAATTCAAAAGAAAATCAAGCAGAAAACCAAAATAGTTTTATTTATGTTGGAGGAAGTGCTTTTGTAGTAGCCGAAGTAGTGTAAAATAAATTTAGACCTGCCAAAGCAGCGAAGCTAATTCAGATTTTAGAAGTTAGAATTGAATTTGGTGTAACTAATTTGATTTACAATTTAATAAAAAACACCTTTATAAACTAATATAAAGATGTTTCGTATTTTCTAAGCTGATTTTCTAGGCTAACTCAAAATTAAATTATGCCTGTGCTTCTTCTGCGTGTTCGATGGTTTCCATACGTTTCCATATTGTATAACGAGCATCTTGTAGTACTTTAGCTGATGAAGCGACTAATTCGGTTTTGTGTTTCAAAACATCGTCCATTTCATCTAAAATATATTGTTCTCCACGTTTACATTCTTCCAAAATTGATTCTGTATTATCGGAAGATAAAACTGATTTGAAGTCTAACCAAAATTTGTGAATAGAACCTAATGCTGTTCCGTCTGTTCTACCTTGAGTTACGGCAGGTGCGCCTAAAGTTACTAATTCTTTGTTGATAGCATTCAAAATACCCTCACGTTCTTTAGCAAATGTTGTAAATAATGATTTTAGATGAGGCGTATCTACTTTTTCGGCTGCGTCTTTATAGCCTTGTACGCCATCAATACATAATTCTGCAATGTCTTTAAGATATTTTCTTGTTTTGTCGGTATTCATAATGAATTAAAAGTTTAGGTTAAAAAATAATATTATTTGAAATATTGTAATAAAAAAAATGATTTTCATAATTCTAATTTTTGCTTTTACTTGTATGAAAATTACACTATAAAAACATACTTACTATGAAAATGTTTGAAATAATTTATTTTTTTTCTTAGAGAAATTGCTGTTTCGCAGAACACTTATTAGAAAATAATGTATTTTGAAGTGTTTTTAATTTATAATAAAGCCTTTACAAAAACTCATTCCTTTTTTTATGCTTAAAATTTCTTCTATTCTCATATCGATTTTCATTTCTATCATTTCCTTATTTTCTTGTGTTACACCAAAAACGAATACTACAAATAATGGAGAAGAGAATGAAATTAAAAAAATAAATTATCTTGCCTTGGGTGATTCTTATACCATTGGAGAGAGTGTAAAGATAAGAGAACGCTACCCTGTTCAGCTTGCTGAAAAGATAGAATTTCTATCAAAAAATGATGAAAATAATAAAAACGAAAAGGATAGAATTTATTTTGAAAAACCCCAAATTATAGCCAAAACAGGTTGGACATGTGAAGAATTACTGACTGCTATTCGCTTGGAAGAACAAAAAAATGAACTCAAAAAAAGGTATGATATTGTATCGCTTTTGATTGGAGTAAATGACCAATATGATAAAGAAGATAGCTCAAAATACAAACAGCGTTTTGAAAAACTACTACAAAAGGCAATTAGTTTGGCTGGAAAAGACCCTTCAAAAGTATTTGTAATCTCAATTCCTGATTACGGAATGACAGACTATGCAAAAAGTAAAAAATTAGATGCTCAAAAAATAGCTGATGAAATTGATTATTACAATAAAATTAATAAACAAATAACATTGAAATACAAAGTAAAGTATTTTGATATAACTCCTATTTCAAGAAAAGCAAGTTCGGAAAAAGAGTTGATTGCAAAAGATGGTTTGCACCCTTCAGCACAAATGTATAAAGAATGGACAGAATTAATGGCGAAAGATGTTTTGCAAATGCTGAAAAAATAATGCTTCTTCTTGATTTACTTTATCAATCAAATATTCCATATTGTTATAATTTTTCTCTAAAACAAAAAATCAACTATTTTTAAGGAAATAGTTGATTTTTATTATATAATCAAATCTAGTAATCAAATCTAGTAATCAAATCTAGTAATCAAATCTAGTAATCAAATCTAGTCTTTGAAATTTCAGTTCACCATTCACCATTCTACTTTATTCCTCTAGCATTCAGCGCATTACGATAACGTCTTGCATTTTTATCATGTTCTTCATTTGTTTTGGCAAAAGCATGATAACCAGAGAAATCTTCTTTAGCACAGAAAAAGATATAGTCATGATTTTCAGGTTTCAAAACGGCATTCAGACCAGAAATAGAAGGCAAACGAATGGGAGAAGGTGGCAAACCTACATATTTATAGGTATTAAAAGGAGATTCAATTTCTTTATGGCGATTCAAAACTCTTTTGATTGTAAAATCATTATGAGCAAAAACAAGCGTTGGGTCAGCTTGAAGTAACATTTCTCTTTCCAAACGATTGAGATAAACACCTGCAACACGAGGTTTTTCATCAGCAAAACGAGTTTCGGCATCTACAATAGAAGCCAAAATAGCGACTTCTTTTTGAGAGAGATTTTGTTTTTTGGCTAGTTCTTTTCGTTCGTCTGTCCAAAATTTATCATATTCCTTTTTCATTCTTTCTACAACTTCTTCCTTTGAAGCTGTCCAATACATTTCATACGTATTAGGCAAAAACATAGAAATGAAGTTATCCTTATCAAACCCAAATTCTTTTGCTGTATTCTCATCTAACAAATAAGTAGCAAACTCGGCTGAATCAATGGCTAAATTAGTAGTTATTTTTCCTGCTACATCGGACAAAAAGCGTAAGTTTTCATTGAAAGTAACATTTACAGGAGCTTGATTTCCAGAACGAAGCTGACGAACAAAATCAAGCGTATTCATCTTTGGAGTAAGAATATAACGTCCTGCTTTTACATTGTCGACATAATTCATCCATTTTGAGAAAACACCAAAAGCGACAGGGTGCTGAATAGTTCCATCTTCACGAAGCTGCTTTGCAAGTTTTTTATAGCTCATTCCTTTTGGAATATACAGAACTTGTTCTTTTGCTCCTTTTTGTGTCAGAACAGAAGGCGTATAAGCCATTTGATAAATATAATAACTTGTAGCAATCACAAAAACTGATAAACCTGCAAAAACACCTAACAATATTTTATATTTTAGACTTATCGTACCTTTTGAATTTTCTTTTTCTTTTTTGGAAGGAGCCATTTTAATCTATAATTTTTAAAAGACCCTAAGGGGTTTCAGAAACCCTTAGGGTCTTAATCTTTATATTTATTTTTTAATTTCTGTATTTAGATACCCTTTGCGACGGATAACTGTTTCTACAAATTTGATTTCATTCTCTGATTTGAAGATATTGAAAGGGAAGTACAAAAACTCAAATTTTGAAAGATAAAGAACAAAAGCATCTTCTCTTTTTTCTACTTTGATTATTTTGTCCCATTTTATTTCTGAACCTCTTTTTGCATCTACCATCATCATAATGCGCTGACTATTAATATCATACGCATATTTATCAAATAATGGTTTTGATTTTTCGTGCATTGTAAGTCCTTTAAATTGAATGTACCAAAAAAGAAGATACAAACCCGAAAGGACAATCGAAACACCCAAGCCCCAACCCCATAAACCAAAGGCAAGGAAGATAAGAAAAATAGCTGGAGGGATAAACCAAACCCACCACCATTCTTTGAGGGCATTTACAAAAGATATTTTAACGTAAATATCTGGGTCTATTTTATATTTTTTTGTTTTGACAATCATAAAAAACGAATTCGTAGTGAATTTTTTGTGAGTTGAATTATTATTTTAATCTTAATGCAAAATTAAGGAAAATAATTTAAAGCAGTTACTCATTATCGGTAAATAGTAATCAGTAGCAAGGAAATAAATTTAATTATCTTTAATTATTCTGTCTTTTTCGTTTTTTGTATCTAGTGATATACTCATACGCTTTTGGTTTTTGAAAAAGTAAACCTGTCAGACACTTTAACTTCGTTGAGGGCTAAGCCGTTCATAAGTGTCAGTACAGTTAATAGAACAAACTATCTGACACCTTGAAGGTGTACTGATAGGAGAAGGTTTAGAAATCTAATTATGGATGGATATACAAACAAAAACACTTACTTCAATATTCTGAAATAAGTGTTCTAGTTGTGTTCGTAAAGTCTAGTGGTCGTCTTCATCTGGTGGGTGATGCCCTCCTCGTTTGGAAAGTTCTTTTAAAAGCATTCTTCTAAATTGTCTTTCTGTTCGGTAGAGTTCCATTATTTTTTCTACTGGAATAACGGTTTTGAACTTATCAAAATAGAGTTTGTCTAAGGCTAGTTCTTGTTCACGGAGTTCGAATGATTTTTTGAAGGAGGCTTCTAGTTTTGTGCCTGTTAGATTTCGTCCTTCTCTTCGGTTTTGTTTGAGTTGTTTTTTGATATTTTCTCTTTTGGCAGAATATTCATTATAGATAGGAAAAAATTTGGCAGCCTCATCAGAAGAAAGATTAAGGTTTTGTGTAATCATTGCCACTCGCATAGCTTTTAGTTGTTCGCTCATTTCTTCATCGCCCCCTCTTCCCTTTTGAGCAAAAGCAGAAATAGAAAAGCCGAAGAATAAAATAAGTAAAGAATAAAATTGATTTTTCATAGATTTTGATTATTTATTTTTTTGATTGTTTTTTGATTTTATATTTAGGTATTTTAATTTACCACTTATAATTCACAATTTGTATTTTAAAGATATTCTTCTTCCAACATTAAATCCAACGATTCGGCATCAATAGAATTCAAATCAGATTGTTCAAAAATACTATTGGATTCCAAACTAGAATTTTGAGGAATAAAACTGACTAATTCATTTTCAGAAATATCTTCATCTAATAAAAAATTATTGATTTGCTCAGTCGGAATTTTTGAAAAATCTAGCTGTTGAGTTTGATTAGTTGAGGTTGCTAGAGTCGTGCTAGAATTTGTATCCGAATTGTATTTATAAATTCCTACCAAAGTCACCAAAAGTAAAAATAAGGTTGCAGCAATTCCCATAAATTGAGGTTTGACCCAAAATGCAACACGTTTTGTTTTTGCTGAATCAATAGAAACAGAATTTGTTTTTTTATCAAATTTTTGATTTTCTTCTTTTTCTAGTTGAGTATAAATTTTACTAGAAATAGTATCAAAATGCGCTTCGTCAGGCATCTTGAAAGGTTGTTTTTTTTGTATATCTTCTAGTTTCATAGTATTTTTTGATTTATTACTTTCAACAGACTAAAGTCTATTGTACGTTTCAAACACGCTAAAGCGTATTCTATAATTTATATTTTACTGATAATTTTCTTTTAAATAGGCTTCAATTTTCTTGGTTGCCAAATGATAAGATGCTTTCAAAGCTCCGACAGAAGTATCTACTATTTCCGAAATTTCTTCGTATTTCATTTCATCAAAATACTTCATATTAAATACCAAACGCTGTTTGTCAGGTAAAGTCAAGATTGCTTTTTGAAGAATGAGCTGCACTTCTTCGCCTGAAAACTGTTCATCACTTTCTAGGTTTTGCATAAGTTGTTCTGAAGTTTCATTCATCTGCAAACCATATTTTTTCTTTTTTCTTTCCAAAAAACGCAGCGTTTCATTAGTTGCAATTCTATAAATCCAAGTATAAAGTTTTGATTCATTTTTGAATTTATCGATGTTTTTCCAAACCTTAACAAATGTTTCTTGCAACAAATCATCGGTATCATCTGCATCAATGACCATTTTTCGGATATGAGAATAAATTGCTCGTCTATGCAGGCGCATAATTCTATCAAAGGCAATCGTGCGTTCTTTAGAGTTTGTTTGTGGATTTTGTAATTGTTGAATCCACTTTTGTTCTTGTTCTGCTTGAATAGTTTGAGCTGTTTCTGACAAAGAAAAATAGATTTAATGTTTAGGATTATGAACTACTGAATAAACAGGTTGTGAGTTTGTTTTGCTAGTTAGACCTAAAAACAAAGCAAAGGTTTAATCATTGCAAAAAAAATTGAAATCATTGAATAGAAAAATTAAATTAATCGAAGTTAAAAATATTTTTAAAAATTCTGAATAAATAAAAGTAAATATTAAATAATTATTGAAATTAATTTTTTTTAAAACAAAAATTAATTTTGGTTGTTATATAAGTAAGAATGTCAAGCTATTGATATTTATTTTTTTAACTTAACTTTTTAAACTAGAAATTATTATGGCAGAAATTAAAATTGAACAAAAGAAAGCTCCAATTTGGCCTTGGTTATTAGGTCTTCTTTTACTTATGTTAGTCGGTGTGGGTGTTTATTTTGCAGTCAAAGGAGATAGTCCTGAAACTACTGAAGAGGTAGTCGCAAACGAAATTCCTGAAAATGAAATTCTTCCAGAAGAAACAGCCGAAACAAACAATCTTCCAGCAGCAGTAAATGATTTTATTTTATTTGCAAATGAAGAAAAGCAATATGCTGATGGAGAAATGGAAATTCATCACCAATACACAAGTGATGCTATTCGTAAAATGGGTAGTGCATTGGTAGTCCTTGCAGATAAAAAAGGAATGGCTGACCAAATGAATGTACAAGATTTGAGTACAAAATTAAATGCAGCAGCAGATAATATTCAAGAAAATTGGAAAGAAACTGACCACGCAGACTATATCAGAAATGCTTTTTTACAAGTAAGTGGTGCATTGAATCAACTTGCAGATGGCTCTACGAATGAGAGTTTGAAACAAGCTGCAAAGGATATTGACCCAAATAAATTGACATTAGACCAAAAAGCTGATGTTAAAAAATTCATTGCTGAAACTGCTTCTGTAATGAAACAATTAGCTATGGAATAACTTATAGTTAGTTTTTATTCAAAATTTAGTATCTCATTTTTTAAACTTTATTTTTATTATGGAACACAAAACAGAGAAAAAAACAGATTTTAGCGAAGAAATTACCTTCGAACGCTTAGAAGACCTTACAAAATACAAAGTAGCTGACGGCTATGATAATGTAACAAGATGGAAAGTAATAGCAGGTAAAAATCTTCAAATTGGAAAAGTAAGAGCTCTTATTGCATCTAAGGAATTAGAAAGAGTGCTTTATTTGGACATTGAAGTCGCCGAAAACATGATGAACGAAGATGATCACCACAATAATAGTCATTTGTATATCCTCGTTCCGATTGGACTTGCCAAATTAGACCACGATGCAAAAACTGTAAATGTAGATGCCATTGATGCAGAAGCATTTGTGAGTTATCCTCGTTATGACGGTTTGGACGTACATATAGATTACGAATATTTGATACATCAATATTACTCAGCACATCCAGAAATTCATTTAGATCCTTTTGAAGGGCGTACTGCGAAATACTACGATCATGATTTATTATATGATCAAGCTACTGTTTATGGTAATCAGACAATCGGATTCTAAAGAAAATGTTACGTTTTAAAATAACATTACAGATTTTTAGATAAATTAAATATAAATCAGGCAGTTTTTAGACTTGTCTGATTTTTCTTTTTTGTGCTTTATGCCTTTGTTTAGGAATAAATTTGAGGTTTTTGTAGGCGAGTAGTTTTAATAAGGGTAATTCATTTTAAATTTGTCTAGGATAAAATAAGACTAAAACCCAAGAAATTTGCATTAACTTTCAATTTATTTTGAAAATACCATTAAAATACCATTAAAATACCTTTTTTTTGTATAAATTTATAGAATATGACCAAAATCATAGATTGTCTTTTAATTTAAGGTTAAATTTGTGTACTATACATAATTACTAATTTAGACCAGATAAAATTACTATACAATTCGATACAACAATTAGGGTAAACAAAATGTAAATACACGAATAACAACAAACCCACTTTACAGCTAATCCTTATCTTCCCTTTATGGAAAACCTATTAACAGAAAAAGATAGTCTGAACAAGACTAAAAGCAAAACTCAAAATACATTCAAAGAAACTCCTTCTATCAAAAAACCACCTCGCTTTGACAATCAAGAACAAAGAGATTTTTCCAAAACCCTCAATCAACGAGTAAATAGTTATTTCAAAGACAATAACATTTCACGCAATGCCAATACAAAAATGGTCTTGAAAAGTCTTTTTCATGCTACCCTTTGGATTGGTTCGTATTGTATGCTTATTTTTGGTGGGTTTAGCGTAGAAATTAATTACTTGCTTTGGGCAGTTCTTGGATTTTCTATTGCGATGGTTTCTGTAAATATTGCCCACGATGCCATTCATGGAGCTTATTCAAAACATAAGTGGGTAAATGATTTGCTTTCTCATACCTTCAATTTTAATGGTGCAAGTGCGTATATGTGGACAAAAATGCACAATCAAGCGCATCACACCTACACAAATATCGACGGACATGATGAAGATATTGCGCCAGTTCCGATAGTTCGTCTTTCTTCGGAAGCTCCTTTATGGTCTATTCATCGTTATCAGCATATTTATTCTTTCTTTTTATATACATTGAGTACATTTTCTTGGGTTTTTATGAAAGATTACAAGAAGTTTTTTGCTAATGAAGTAGGAAATTATACAGGAGAAAAACACCCTAAAAAAGAATATTTTTTATTGTTTTTCTACAAATTCATCAACTACACGATTTTCATAATTATTCCTCTTATTATGTTGTCTCACGGTTGGGGACATACCGTCTTAGGATTTTTATTGATGCACGCAGTAAGTGGTTTTTTCTTAGCAGTTATTTTTATGTTGGCTCACGTAGTAGAAGAAGCGCATTTCTTTTTGCCTAATGAAGAAGGAAATATGGAAAACTCTTGGGCAGTTCATCAGCTTTATACAACAGCTAATTTCTCAGAAAAAAGTGAGTTTATGGCATTTATTACAGGTGGACTTAATCAACAAGTAGAACATCATTTGTTTCCAAATATTTGTAGTATTCATTATCCTGCTCTTTCTAGTATCGTAAGAGAAACAGCAGAAGAATACGGACATCCTTATTTGACAGCAGATTTTCCAACAGCAGTTGCTTCTCATGTTAGCTTTTTGAAAAAAATGGGAAGAGAAGAAAGACCTGTGATGCACTAAGATAAGCATT
>PFKD01000369.1 GCA_002784125.1 Flexibacter sp. CG_4_10_14_3_um_filter_32_15 | reverse complement strand
TTTCCCTACAAAAAACGACAATTTGTTATATACCCAACAATCATTATCCTTTTATTTTTATTAAATTTGGCATACTTTTAGGGAATTTATAACTACGCCTTAGCTCAAAAATATCCTATAAAAAAACAGCTTTTCATACAAACTCATTATTATATGAGACTATTACATATTAATAAAATGATAAACCATAACTCATTATTTCGTTTTACCTCTAATTTTTTTAGTTTTTTTCAATCTAAAAAGCTACTAGCAACTTGCATTTTTTTACTTTCTTTTTTCTTTATTTCTACTACCTCACAGGCTCAATTTAATTTCAAAAAAGATTCTACCAACAGAGTTACAATAAATAAAGGAAGTCATTATACTCGTACACCCTTTGTTACACTTCAAATTGCAGCCTTTGATGTTACACAGATGCAAATCAGCAATCGTCAAGATTTTATAGATGCACATTGGATTCCCTATCAACCTACTGTTTATGGTTGGAAATTAATACCAGAAGATGGTGATCAAAAGGTATATGTTCGTTTCAAAGATGCTAAGAAAGGAAATATGTCGAACGCTGTGGCAGATATTCATTTGGATATGACTCCACCCAAAAATCCAAAAGTTAAAATTGATGTAGAAGGAGAGGCGATTAAAGATTCTACGCAGCTTGTAAAGTTATTTGTTAGTGCAGAAGAAGTGGATAAACGTTATTACGTAATGGTTTCGAATCACCGTTCTTTTTATCGTCAGCGTTGGCAGCTTATTACTTCTGAAATTGAAGACTGGCAGCTAGGAAGTAAATTGGATGGGGTAAAGATGGTCTTTGCTAAGTTTCGTGATCGTTCGGGAAATATTTCTGACGTTGTTTCTGATAAAGTAATCTTGGATACACAAGGTCCTGTTCGCCCTTCAATTACTATAAATAATGGCGAACCTGCACTTACCAAACAAGCAGCCGAGGTACAACTTACACTTACAGCAGGTGGTGCGACTGAAATGATGGTTGCTGATAATGAATCTTTTGAAGGACAAGAATGGCAGCCGATTAAAAAATACTTGAAGTGGACACTTTCAGAAGGCGATGGAGAGAAAAAACTTTATGCAAAGTTTAGAGATAATGCAAAAAATGAAACTGAAGTAGTTTCGGCAAGCATAGATGTAGATGCTACTCCTCCTTCAAATATGAGCATTACAATAAATGGAGGCGACCAAACTTCAAGACATATTGATGGTATTGTAGAGCTTGCCATAAAAGCAGAAGACGCAAAGTATATGATGATTTCTAATATAGATAACTTTAGAGGTGGGCGTTGGTTGCCTTACGAAGAACTTGTTAGTGATTGGCGTTTGATGGGAGATAATGGAAAGAAAACTGTTTTTATCAAATTCAAAGACGATGCTGGAAATGAATCTGAAGTAATCAGCGATGAAATTGTTTTGATTAGATAGAATTTTGAATAGAGCATAAAAAGGAAAAATCCTTGTATAAAATTTTATACAAGGATTTTTTTGTGAATAATTGCTTCTTACCTTTGTTGGTGTTTTACCAACAATATTATCAAATTAAATTATTTTTTCCATTTGATAGAACAACCAACAGCTTTTGCTTCTTTCTTTTTTACTTTTTTACCAGCCAAAAGATCATTGATAGCATCGGCTGCATAGGTTTCTGTAACTTCTTCAGCAGTTTTTGCATTGTCATCAATCGCACCGATATATTCTACTTTTAACTTTCCTTTATTTTTACTTAAAATATAAACGTGAGGTGTTTTTGTTGCACCATATGCTTTTGTAATGCTTTGAGTTTCATCAGCAAGATAAACAAAAGGAAATTCTTTTTCTGTTGCACGCTCAACCATCTTTTCAAAGTTGTCATCTGGCTGAGTCAAAACATTTGGATTGATAGCAACTACTGGATAGCCTTTTTCTGCAAACTCATTGTGTAAAGCAATCAAACGGTCTTCATATAATTTTGCATACGGACAATGGTTGCATGTAAAAGTAACGATATAGCCTTTTGCATCTTCCATGCTTTTTAGAGAAACCATTTCTCCGTCAATGTTTTTGAGTTCGAAGTCTGTTGCTTCATCTCCAACTGAATAGCCATTTTTGTCTGTCGCAGCAGCGAACAAAAAAGCAACAGCTAAAACAGCTACTAACATAGATACAGAACTGAAAAGTTTGTTGTAATTCATAATTTTTGAGGTTTGTTCGAAAAAAGTCGCTCGTGGGGACACAAGCAACGGAGTAGTTTAAATTTAGAGATAAAAAGAAAATATTTTTTATAAATCTATTTATCATTGCTCGTGTCCCCACGAGCGATATTATTACCAAATCATAATGTTAAAAGCGAATCAATCGTATGATATAATTCTTCTTCTTCGTAATCGCCTTCGTGAAAATGATAAATCTTTTTCGTTTTGTTATAAAAAAGTGTTGCAGGGATAGAACCCGACCAATCTTTATCTATTTCAGGCATCCAGTTGTCGTAATCCATAGACGTAATTAAGTACTTATCCATTGCATAATCTGAAAAGTTTTTTCGCTGAAAAAACGGAATTACTTTTTCTTCTAATTTATCATCAAAGTCCATACTGATAAGTTTCATCGAAACTTTACTTTTAGTGCTGTCATATTTTTTGTTTGCAGCATTAAAATAAGGAAGTTCACGCACACAAGGAGCGCACCAAGTAGCCCAAAAATTGATTATATAAAGCGAATCGTCTTCTTTTTTGGTAAGCTCAATAAGTTGATTTTTATCTATTGGAGTAACTGTTTGAGTATTTTTAATAGATTTTTTTTCAGATTGCACTACAAAAGAAAAGCAGATTACACTTAATAATACAGCTAAAAAGGAATAGATAAAATATTGTGTTTTCATAATTGAATGATTAGTAAGACTTTAATTCTAACAAAGATACCTATTTTTTGAGAAAATAGAAATTTGAATACTTCAAAAAAATATTTAAAAAAGGCTATAATTATATAATTTTTCTACTAATCTCATTTAAAAATGACCCAAAAATTGCTACAATCTTGTGTATAGGAATAATCATTTTATAAAATCAAATTTCATATACCTTTTTTCAACATCATTCTAATACTATTTTTTTATGAAACATCTAAAAAAATCAATGTCTTTTAAAATGCTATTTGTGGTTACTCTTATCGGAGTTTTTTTTTCTTCTTGTAAAAATAAAAATGTAACCAATCCAAATTCAGAAAAAATACTTCAAGCCAGCGAATTAAATTTGACTGAAAATAATGAAGTTAAAAGTGAAACTAAAATCTTATCTCCTTCTGATTTACCTAAAAATCTGCTTTCTGGACAAGGACAAGGACTTTCTAGTGTAATTGAATACAGTTATGAAAATCATCAAGGAGCTTGGTCGCCCGAAACATTGGTGCTTCGTTCACAAGAAGATTTCAAAAATTATATTACAGATAATAGAGGGCAATCGGGTTGTTGGTATGTAGGCGATAGTTATAATCCTGCTGCAAAATTACCTCAATGGGCAATTATTGAAATCAAAAAGCCTATTTCTATCAATTATATCGGTGTTTTGAGTAGTGAGTATTATTCATCTGATAGTTATTCGGACAGACACATAAAAGATAGCGAAATTTGGATTTCAAGTACAGATAAAAATGAAGGAAGTTTTAAAAAAGTCCTTCCTATTACGCTTCACAAAGGAAAATTCTATGAAGTTTTCAGAATTGAGCCACAAGAAAACGTCAAATACATAAAATATAAAGTACTTTCAAATTATGGTCATGCTTCTGAAGCTGCTATTGCTCCTTTAGCTGCTTTTTATGATGAAACGCCAAGCAAAACTACGCAAGAAAAACTAGCAAGTGGAAAAGCTGATTTTTATTCTATTTTCTTTGGATTGAATAGCGATGTTATTCGTACAGAAAGTAATTCTGTTTTAGCTCAAATCAAAGACTACCTAACAACTAATCCAACCAAAAATATAGAAATATTGGTTCATAATGATAAATTAGCAGATGAAAAAACAAATCAAGAACTTACTCAAAAACGTGCTGATACTTTAAAAGCAAAACTAAAAGCTCTAGGAATTGATGAAAAACGCATCACGGCAAAAGGAATGTCTGCTACAAATCCAGTAGCATCGAATGAGAATGAATATGATCGTTCGAAGAATAGACGAGTAGAAGTAGTTTTGAAGTAATTACTTTATACAAATTTTATTCTTTAACCTCGTTCGTATATTTGTAAAAATGTTATATTACCAAATAAAATAAGGCAGTACCCTGAAACCTCGTTGATACTTAAGATA
>PFKD01000447.1 GCA_002784125.1 Flexibacter sp. CG_4_10_14_3_um_filter_32_15 | reverse complement strand
ATAGAAAATACATTTTAAAAATACCTACTAGTGATTTTCCACAAAAATTGTCAGATAACCAAAAACGTTTGTGTTTGCCATCTTCTATTTCTTGATAAACTCCGTAAGGAACATAAATTTTTTTGAATAATTGAGGCAGTAAATCAAATTTATCAATAGCTAATAAAGTGATTATAGGAGTTGTATTTGAGATAACAGTTAAAGCCATGAAATTCTTTGTTTAATTGAAATTTACTTTTTGGTTATTTTTCTAATTGATTGTAATTGGTCTTCCAGTATCTCATCGTCTAATTCTCCGAAAATACTTACGCCATATTCACTCAATAAATCTAAAAAAGAAACTCTAGAAATTCCTAATATAGAGGCAGCTTTTCCTGATGAAATTTTCTCTAATTCATATAGTTTTATTAAAGCTATTTTTTTTATTTCTCTATCAAATTCTTGATTTTTCATGCGTAAATGAAATGCGAGTTCTTCTGGAAAATTTACAGCTATTTGTTTCATAATCTATATTTTTTTGATTTGACTTTAATTTAACTAAATATACAAAATTAAGAACAGAACAAATCACTTTTTGGTAGTGATTTTTTTGTTGTAAAAACTGTTTTGCCTATTTTGAGTTTAGAAAGTTAATAAAATTAGATAAGGATGAACGTAGTATTAATATGGAAAAACAAAATACAGATTCGGCAAATACAAACTTGACTAAAAAAGAATTGAAAGCCTTAATTTCTCTTTTGGAAGATGACGATTCACAGGTTTTAGAACATGTAGAAAGTAAAATTTTATCTATCGGAAAACCTATCATTCCACTTTTAGAAGATTCTTGGACAGGGAGTTTTAACCCCAAACTTCAAAGTAGAATTGAAGACATTTTGCACACCTTACAATTTGGTCTTTTAAAAGAAAAATTACAAAATTGGTACGAAAATCAGCAAGATGATTTATTAAAAGGCTTATGGATTTTGGCAACGTATCAGTACCCAGATTTGGAGTATAATGAATTGGAGGTGAAAATTGAACAGCTTTATTTCGAAACGTGGGTCGCTTTTCAGAATGTACAACATCCTATTGATAAAATAAGAAGATTGAATAGTATTTTTTTTGAAAAATTAGGTTTTAAAGCGAATGTAAATAATTTTCATTCGGTCAATAATTCGATGATAAATCAAGTTTTAGAATCTAAAAAAGGAAATCCAATTAGTTTGGCAGTTGTTTATATGCTAATTGCTCAAAAACTCAAACTACCTGTTTTTGGTGTCAATTTGCCTAATCTTTTTGTTTTGATTCATAAAAGTGAAGAGCTTACTTTTTATATCAATGTTTTTAATAGAGGTGTTATTTTTTCAAAACAAGATATTGATAACTACCTCAAACAAATAAAATTACCTCAAAATGATGTTTTTTATTCTCCTTGTGATAATCTAGCTATTCTCAGAAGAGTACTTCATAATCTGATGCAATCTTTCGAACATGCAGCACAAGGCGAAAAAATACCTGAACTGATAGAACTACTGGCTATTTTGGGAGAAAATATAACGAATAGAGAGTAAATTAGAGTGTTAAATTATTTCAGTACAAATTGATATATCGGATTGTTATTTAAAAAAATGCCTAACAATGCCTAGCAGGGTTTTCTTATAAAAAAATATAGAGCTGTTTTTTGTGCTTTGAAGGTCTATTTTCAATCCATAGTTGTTGGTGTCGCTATCGCTAAAACACCAACAACGGTGTTTTTCATTTTTATAAGAAAACCCTGCAATGACTAGCACTTTTGCTCAAAATATGAGCATTTTTTTGTAAATTCGTAGTGAATTATTTAAACTAACATCAAAAACAACCTTCAATTATGAAATGGATATATCATTACAGAGAAAAATGGCTAACTGAAAATCAAAGTCCGATTCAATGTCTTTATTTACGACCTACAGAGCTTGATGAAGACGGCGAAAAGTTAGTAGGCAAAGTGATTGAGTTTGATATAATTGCTTTGGAGTATTTTATGAAAGAGGAGTTTAAAGAAAAAGAAGAAAATAAGGAGTTAGTCAAAATATATCTTGAAGAACTGACTGAAAAAAAGTATTATCTGAAACAAACCGACACGGCGTATGACGAAACCTTTCTTCTCAAAACAGAAATGTATGTAAAAGAGGAAATGTTGAACCCTACTACGTTATTTGACTGGATAAAAGTTTATTTTGGGGTAACAGGAATTCCATTTTCTAGCTTTGAAGAAACGGATTACAATGATTTTGCTGATACAAATGCACTTCTCAACTTTTTTGCACAAGGAGCTAAAGATATGGAAGGAAAGTTTGGGAAAGAATGGTGGAAAAAGAAAGAATAAAAGCTAAACAAAACCCTAAGTATCTTGAAGATTCTTAGGGGTTTTGATGGAAAATGATGATGCGAAAACTGTGTGTGGCACACAGAACACAGTTTTCTCTACTCCAAATAATTAAAATTTGACTTTAAGTATTTTGTAGTATATAAAATTGATAATATTGTTAAAAAAACACTAAAAGGTAAATAATAATCATTATTTAAAAAACCAACAAGCAGAGATATTAAAACGAATCTCATTTTAAAAATAAATAAATTTACTTTTTTTGATTTTATTTTTTTTGATAAAAAATCTAAAATTAAAAATAACAAAAATACTATAATACTTTCAGTAAATAAGTATCTCAATTCAGAATGAAATATTACAAAAAATAGAATTATCATAGCTGAAATTTGATGATTTTGGTAATCTAACTTATTTTTTATTAACCAGTAACACACTAAACAAAAAAAATAAATTGCAAAAGAACTGTTATGTATTGACAAAAAACCTCCTGATAAGCCAAATAAAATACCAAAAAACCAATTAGAATTTTTAAATAGATTTACATTATGCTCATTAACAGCATCTGCTAATTTTTGAGTCACTCCAAATATTATAGAAAGAAAGAGAATTTTCAGAAACATATTTTTATCTTTAAATACTTCTTAGTTTATAACTTATTGTTTCGTTCAAATATATACGTTCTGTAATTTCATGCCATTGATTATTTACTAAAATTAGGTCGCATGGAAATAAGTTATAGTTTTCATCTGATTTAAATAAGATTTCCTCTTCATTAAATTCAACTAAGTAACCCTCTAAAAGACTACCATAATGTTCAAAATTTAAGGAAGCTTTTACACACCAAAAAAAACATGCCTTTTTCATAACTTTCGAACTATGCAATTATGTTTAATAATAATATTTATTTAAATATTATTTAAGTAAAAAATTTTCAAATACTTATATTATTTAAACCAATTATTTATTTTTTTTCTGACGTGGTTTAAATAACTATTATCTTGCCCCTCTTCATCTAACTTATCGTTTAACTCCACTAAAAGACTTTCAGCTTCACTTAAACCAAAAGATCTTGCCATTTCTAAATCTCTTTTAATAAACTTGACACATAATTGTATTTGTGGGTCATTAAATAATTGATGAAGTTCTAACATATCGAATAAAAGATTAGCTCTCATGTAATACGCCCTATGATATTCAGGAAACATAATGATAGCCTCTGTATAAGACCTTATAGTATCATAAAATTTATTTTTATGCATAGAGATTAAGCCTTTATGAAAGTAAGCATCAGCATTTTCGTGCAGAGATAGAGCTTGTTCTATATGCAAAGAAGTTTTGTCATAATCTCCTGCTAAGTAATAATTACCTATTTTATTCATTAAATCTATTAACTCCCATTTTAAATTACTGTACTTAGGGAGGTGGATAGATTCTTCTTGTTCTCTTCTTTTTTGAACATAAACTTCGTCATTTTCTAACTCTAACATATCATTGATAGCTGTTAATAACCCTAATACAATTTTATTTTGTTTAGGAGTTCGCATAGAATTAGATAAAATTACTTGAGAATTAAATGGTTGAGGTTGCATAAGTTGTGCTAGTTAATTGTTTTTTAGTTATTCCAAAATTCACTACTTTCTATATCCAAATCGTGTTTATTTAAGAAGTATTTTATTAGATGAGACCACATACCACCCCAAGTAATATTTTGAGAAATACCTAATTGTCCTGCTGAAACCTCTCTTTCACCATATAATGTTGGATATAGTTTCAAAGCGGCTTCAGTAAATCCAATTGATATTTTATTATTGGGTTCTTGTAGTATTGTATAGAACTTTGATGAAGTCTCATTGATATTCATATAGCTTTTGAACAATATAAATAAACAAGCAATGTTAATGACTTCTTCCTCTAAAATTTCTGTTGTAATAGAACTTGTATATTTATCTTGTAAATCATGAATAAAATCATTTAAAACTGTT
>PFKD01000229.1 GCA_002784125.1 Flexibacter sp. CG_4_10_14_3_um_filter_32_15 | reverse complement strand
AAGCCCTAAAAAGACGTTTTATTGCTAATTTAATTTACATTGGGAATTGCTGTTGAAAATGAAGTTTTAAGACAACTTGATAAAACAAACTCAAATCTCATTGGATATTTTCACCAAAATATCTTTAAATATTTTTCAAGTGATTGGGATGTTCCCAAACAAGGTTATGATATTGAAAACCGAAAAGACAAGATTTTTGTAGAAATGAAGAATAAACATAATACAATGAATTCTTCATCAAGTGCAAAAACATATATGAGGTTTCAAAATACAATTATCAATAACAAAGATGCAAAATGTCTTTTAGTAGAAATTATAGCAAAACACAGTCAAAATATTCCTTGGGTTGTGACTTTGGACAATGTAAAACAAGTATCAAATGAAAGTATTAGAAGAGTTTCAATTGATAAATTTTATGAAATAGTAACTGGAGACAAACTTGCTTTTCAAAAACTATGTTTAATTCTTCCGACTGTGATAAAAGATGTAGTTAATGATATAAAAACACGAAATAAGAAAAACACTGTTTTTACAGAACTAGACACATTATCATCTGATTTACTTACAAGTATCTATTTGCTTTCATTTAAAAAATATGAAGGCTTTAATAATTTTAAATTTTAAGTTATGGATTTGATAAATGAATATGAGGTCAGTAACCTTTTAGATGTTCCTTTACACCGTTTGGATACTTGGGCAAATAATGGCAAACTTATTCCTGTAGAATTGAATGGAGTAAAAAAATATAGTAAAGAAAGTTTATTAAAATTTGACATTGCAAATGAAGTTTTTAACTCTACATGGAATGAGTTTATTAACATAAAACCAAAAAAAAATATACTTCCATAGAATTATTTGCAGGTGCTGGAGGAATGGCTTTAGGAATGGAAAAGGCAGGAATTGAGCATGTTTTACTAAATGAAATTGAAAAAAATGCTTGTAATACGTTACGATTTAATCGCCCAGAATGGAATATTTTGGAAGATGATATTCAAAATGTAGATTTTTTAAAATATAAAAATCAAGTAGATATTGTAACAGGAGGTTTTCCTTGTCAAGCATTTTCAAGTGCAGGGAAAAAATTAGGTTTTGAAGATACTAGAGGCACTCTATTTTTTGATTTTGCTAGATGTATTAATGAAGTTAAACCAAAAATTTTTATTGGAGAGAATGTAAAAGGTCTATTGACTCATGACAAAGGAAACACATTGGAAGTAATCAAACAATCAGTTACAGATATTGGTTATACATTAGTTGAACCTAGAGTTTTAAAAGCAATGTATTATAAAGTTACTCAAAAAAGAGAGCGATTAATACTTGTTGGAGTAAGAAATGACTTAGTAGAACATATTTCAAAATTCAAATTTCCTGAAAAATATCATAGAGTATTAACTGTTTCAGATGCGTTTAAAAAAGGAGAATTATTTGATACAGATGTTCCAGAAGACCAAGGTGTTGAATATCCAAAAAGGAAAAAAGAAATAATGGAACAAGTTCCAGAAGGTGGGTATTGGAGAGATTTATCTGATGAACTTCAAAGAGAATATATGGCTGGGAGTTATTTTTTAGGAGGTGGAAAAACGGGATTAGCAAGAAGGCTTTCAATGAAAACTCCCTCATTAACTATTGTTTGTGCGCCAGCTATGAAACAGACTGAAAGATGTCATCCCATAGAAACTAGACCTCTAACAGTACGAGAAAGTGCAAGAATCCAAACATTTCCTGATAATTGGCAATTTCAAGGCGCAAAAGGACAACAATACAAACAAATTGGAAATGCTGTACCTGTAAATTTGGCTTATGCTTTAGGTTTGAGTTTAGTAGATTTTCTAAATGAGATTGAATAAAAAACAAAAAAAATGAATTCAAAAAAACAACATTGGGAAACGGTTTATGAAACCAAAACCCCACAAGAAGTAAGCTGGACACAAGCCAAACCTCAAACTTCGCTTGATTTTATAGCTTCTTTTAATTTAGAAAAGACAGCCAAAATTATTGATATTGGTGGTGGCGAAAGTCTGCTTGTAGATTTTTTATTAGAAGATGGATTTACTGATATTACCGTTTTGGATATTTCTTCGATTGCATTAGAAAAAGCAAAAAAGCGAGTAGAAGAAAAATTCGGAGAAAAAGCGAAGTATGTAACGTGGATAGTCAGTGATATTACAGAATTCGAACCCAAAACCAATTTTGACCTTTGGCACGATAGAGCCACTTTTCACTTTCTGACTGACCCAAATCATATCAAAAAATATACTGAAACGGTAGAAAAGTTTGTGAGCAAAAATCTAGTTATGGCTACTTTTTCGAAAGAAGGAGCTAAAAAATGTAGTGGTTTGGATGTTTCTCAGTATAATGAAGAGAGTTTGGCAGCTCAATTTGGAAAGAGTTTTAAGAAAATATCTTGTTTGCAAGAAGACCATACTACCCCTTTTGATACAAAACAAAATTTCTTGTTTTGTGGATTTGAGAAAATCTAAATTTAATTAGGGCATGTTCATAAAAAGTTATGTGTGTTCGTTTCCTCAGAAGCGTTTCGTTCAGTTCTGAGAAACCGAACGCACTATTTTAAGCAGTTTTTATTTTTATGAACATGCCCTGTAAATTTAAGGGTGCATCTCAAAATATCGTTTTAGTAGGGAAAAGGCTTGCCTTTTCCCTACAACTATAAAATTAATAAAGCGACATCTTGAGATGCACCCAAATTTAATAAGATTGCTTGTGTTTCAATTAAAATTAGTACATTAAGCCGTTATTTCAAATTGATCGACAAACACCAACACACACAATTATGTCCACAAACAATCATCAAACACAACTAAAGGGTTTTATAGAATCCGTAAAAGCAAAACAACCTCATGAAGAGGAATTTTTACAAGCCGTCGAAGAAGTAGCCGAATTTATTCTTCCTTTTATAGAGGAAAATCCAAAATACAAAAAAGCTAAATTATTAGAACGAATGGTTGAACCCGAGAGAGCCGTTTTGTTTCGTGTTCCTTGGTTAGATGACAAAAATGAAATTCAAATCAATAAAGGTTTTCGTGTTCAGTTTAATTCTGCTTTAGGACTTTATAAAGGGGGTTTGCGTTTTCATCCCAGCGTAAATCTATCTATTCTAAAGTTTTTAGGTTTTGAGCAAATTTTCAAAAATTCGCTTACAGGTTTGCCTTTAGGTGGTGGAAAAGGAGGTTCTGATTTTGACCCAAAAGGAAAAAGCAATGAAGAAGTTATGCGTTTTTGTCAGAGTTTTATGACCGAGCTTTTCAGACATATTGGCTCAGAAACTGATATTCCTGCTGGCGATATTGGTGTGGGGGCGAGAGAAGTAGGATATATGTTTGGGCAGTACAAGCGATTAACAAATGAATTTACAGGAACATTTACAGGAAAAGGCGTAAAATGGGGAGGCTCACTTTTGAGAACAGAAGCAACAGGTTACGGACTTCTTTATTTTGTAAAAGAAATGATGCAGCACAATGGCGATTCGTTGGAAGGAAAAACAGTTGTCATTTCAGGTTCTGGAAATGTCGCTCAATATGCGTGTGAAAAAGCGATTGAAATGGGCGCAAAAGTAGTAACGCTTTCAGATTCTGATGGATATATTTATGATAAAGACGGAATTACTCATGAAAAATTGGAGTTTGTAAAAGAACTCAAAAACGAAAAAAGAGCTAGAATTAAAGAATACACAAAACAATATCCTTCGGCAAAATTCTTTGGAGATAAACGACCTTGGGAAGTAAAATGTGATGTTGCATTGCCTTGTGCTACTCAAAACGAACTAGAAGAAGAAGGCGCAAAAGCTCTAGTCAAAAATGGCTGTAAGTTAGTTGCCGAAGGTGCAAATATGCCAACAACTACTGAAGCTATCCATATTTTTGAAAAGAATGATATTTTGTATGCCCCCGGTAAGGCTTCAAATGCTGGTGGCGTGGCTACTTCTGGGCTAGAAATGACACAAAATTCTCTTCGTTTGTCTTGGACAAAAGAAAAAGTAGATGAAGAATTGAAAGCAATTATGAGAAAAATACACGACCAATGTGTAGAATATGGAAAAGAAAATAATAACGTAAATTATCTCAAAGGAGCTAATATAGCAGGTTTTGTTCGTGTAGCTGATGCCATGATTGAACAAGGTGTGGTGTAGATTTTTAGATGATTATATCCTTTCAAAAGTTTGTTTTTTTACCATCATTGAGAGTTATTTTCATCAAAAACCTCAACGACGGTGTAACCTCGTTCGTATATTTGTAAAAA
>PFKD01000340.1:354-4366 GCA_002784125.1 Flexibacter sp. CG_4_10_14_3_um_filter_32_15 | reverse complement strand
GTATGACCAAATTCGAACATCTTAGATGGAGAGCATTAGCCATTTCTGAATAATCCACAAAAATTGTCAGATAACCACTATTTTAAATTGCCATTGCAAAATCATATAAATGATTATGTATTTTACAATTTATTTAACTTATAATTCAAAAATTATGAAACATTTGCCAATAGTTCCAATCATACTAGCTTGTATGTTGTTGTTTACAGTTAGTTGTCAAGATTATTAAGAAATATTGCCTAACAACCAAACCACCCAAGCTTCTTTAGATGGAAAATCTATTAAAAGCAATAATACCAAAGTTCAAACAGTTAAAGTTTTAGATTTGAACGTTCCAGCATCTTTTAATATGCAACTCTTGCAAAATAATTATAGTAGTGATTGGTTATCTATAAAGAATTCTATGTATGAAGGCGAAATGATGCTTTCTACAGGGGAAAATGGATATATATCTTCTATTAAAGTAAGAGGAGAAATTGCTAATCACATAGAAAAAACGTATCTTATTAGCAAATTTGGAAACGACATCAATTTTCCTTGGGATGATCCAAAACCACAATTACAACCTATTGAGTGTTTCATGGATTGTATGAGAGGACAGCCTTTAAACGGTTGGATAGTGGCTGGATGTTTAACAATATGTGGTTGGAAAAGTATATAATAGTTCATACAATCGTACATTATAAAATGTAACAAAATGAGTAATAGTATTTTAGTAATTATTACATTATATGTAATATTTGAACTTGGGATGATAGCACTAAGCTATAAATTAAATAGTCTTTTATTTACATTTCATACTATTGTATTTAAAATTACTTTTCTTGTTCCTTTTATTTTGTCTTTATATTTACAGAATAAAGTCATGGTATCTTGTGCAATAATATTATATTTTGTGTCGACTTTTTTTCAAGATATTTTCTTTAAAAAATATCATAATTCAAAAATATCTATACCTATGCTATTTGTTTATATAGCATTAGCTATAGTCAGTATAATACTTACAGTTTTTGAACTTTATTTATATACCTTGTATCTAATACCTGTATGCATCCTTTTAGGATTTCTAATAAATAGAAATAATATTAACATGCAAAAATAGAGTTTTCTAACGTTTATACTTATTGGAAAATGAATATTAAAAAACAAGCCTACAATTATTTGTAGGCTTGTTTTTTAATTAAAATAAAAATACTCTTCAAAACTAGACTAATTCCCTGCAAAAGCAAAAGCCCAAAACCCACTACAATAAAACTTTTTACCACAAAACGAGCAGGCAATCCCCCAGGGTCTGGTGAGGTTTCTGATAGACGAAAAGCAAATTCGGTATAAGGAACTCCTCCTTTTATAATAACGACACAAAAAGGAATTAAAAAAAGTAATGTCCCAAAAAGATTGACTAGAGCTTTTCTTTTTTCTGAAAAACGAGCATAAAAAACATCTACACGTACATGTTTATCGTCTTTGAGCGTATAAGCAGCTCCAACTAAAAAGAAAAATGAAAAAATATGCCATTCCAGTTCTGATAAAAAAGCACTACTAAACCCAATCGTATAGCGCAAAATTACATCTACACAAACCAAAAGCACCAAAATAGAGGCAAACCATTGTGTCAGTTCGCCTACCTTATCGATAAACTTGTCTATTGCTTTTATAATCATTTTTGCTATTATTTTTATTCAATAATTTTTTGATTATGACTATTGACAAATAAAATATCTGAAATAGTATCATAACCTTGAAAAATAGCTTCTCCTTCTTCTTTGACTTGTTTGTCATTGAGTCCAATCATAGTAAGGTCAGCCGTTTTAGATTTTTCATTGATGATTTGTTTCATACTTTTTCCTCTCTGTGCAATCAGTTCTACATTGGTAGCCGAAATAGGCAAACGACCCGATTTTATGAGTTCGATAAGTCGTTCTCTTTCTAGTTCAATATCTGCATCAGGGTACACAGCCATTAATTTTATATCAGCATCTTTCCAATCTCTGTGTCCGACAATTACATACGCCAAAAGAATCATTAAGTTGGCATTTTGGAAACTATGACGAGTAATCCAAATGTTTATGCTCTTTTTGAATCCAAAATTACGTTCTGAAGTAGCCAAAACACAAACATCAAAAGAAGTTGCTTTTATGAGTGGATAATTATCAATAATTCCTTTTAGATTTTCGGGGTTATTTTTACTAAACTCTAATAAAAACATATTATTTTCAAGCCCAGAAACTCCTGGAAGTTGCAAAACTTGTGCAATCGACGAAGTAAGCGACGGACTAACAAGCGTATCTATATAGACATTACTTTTGGTTTTGGAAGCCATTTGTATAATTTCTTTTTTGGTTTCCTTAGCAATAATATTTGTATCTTTTGACAAAAAACCTTGAATATAATGGATATATGTACCAAATCCGTAACGGTGTGAAAGCCAACGCAACATATTAAAAGCACTCTGACGACGGAAAAAATCTTGAGAAAGACAAACAATAGCAGGATTCCATTGTGTTGTTTTTTCGTCTTCTCTTTTCTGTAAAAATACTCTTAATTCTCTATTAACTTGAAAAATTGCCCCTTGAAATAAATAAACAATACCTGTGCTTTTCTTACGATATTGGCTCATTACAATATGCAAAACGACCATAGCAACGAGAGCAATCATGGCAATAAGAGCATTCATACTAAACATCATAAAAATACAAGCCAGCGCACCAAGCAATGAAATATACCATTTTGAGCGAAACGTAGGACGGTAAGAAGTATCTCCAGATAAGTGTTCTAAAAATGAAATCGAACAAATAGTACCATACGTTACCATAAAAAACATAGAGATAATCTCAGCAACTGCATTTACATCTCCTGCTAGGACAAAAATCAAGGCAAAGGCAGAAGTAACAATAGTGGCATTAAACGGCTCGGCTTTTTTTCCTTTTCCTTTAGCAAGCCAGTTATTCATTTTTTGAGAAGGAAAAGCGTCGTCATTAGCTAAGGCTTGAAGTGTTCTGGGAGCAACCAAAATAGAACCCAAAGCAGAAGAAGCCGTTGCAGCAGCCAAACCAACCAAAATCATAGGTCCCCAAAGTGCAATTTTTTCCATTATAAGTTGGTCGCTATGCAATTCTTGTGGAGTGGCAGAAATATATAGTTTATAAACAATGAAAAAGTAAATAAACATTCCTGCAAAAGTGGCTGAAAGTGTTCCTAATGGAATTGATTTACGAGGACTTTTTAAATCTCCTGAAAGACCAACACCAGCCGTCATTCCTGTAAAAGCTGGAAAACAAATCGCAAATACTTTAAAGAAAGAATCTGGATTAGCAATCGAATCACTCAAGCCTACCGAATTATAATCATAAACATAATTTGTAGTTCCTGCAAAAAACATAATCAAAGAAATAAAAAGCAACGCAACAACAAAATAAAGTGCCTTTACACCCAAATCTGCTCCCTTTGTAGAAACCATCAAAATAAGAAGCAAAAGTGCAGGAAGACTAACTAATCTATCTTCTACAAAAAATAAAAGACCGTTATCAACAATATAAGGAACTGTACGAAGGTATTCCAAAACAGGCTGAAAGGCTTGTGCAAAAGCAATAATATAAAAAGCAACACTAATGGCTTGAGAAAGATAAAGCGCAATTCCGATAGTCGCACCGATATTCAGACCAAAGGAACGAGAAACGATATAATATTCTCCCCCTCCTTCTACTTTTTGGTTGGTAGCAATTTCGGCAATCGCCATAGCTGTCGGAATAGTTACGATATGCCCTAAAATAATAATTCCAATAGAACCCAAAAGACCAACATTACCAACAGCATAACCAAAACGCAAGAACATAACTGCCCCTAAAATAGTGGAAATGGCAGTAAAAAATACAGGTGCAGTTCCAAACCCCTGCCCTTTTACGAGTTGTTGCGAGTCTTGACCAGAAGAGGAAAGTGAAAGGGATGTTTTCTTAGACATTTAATGTGTTGTTATTGAACAGTTGTTTTGGATAGGATAACGAAATACCAATAT
>PFKD01000340.1:0-297 GCA_002784125.1 Flexibacter sp. CG_4_10_14_3_um_filter_32_15 | reverse complement strand
AATTTCGCAAAAAAAACGTTTCCGGCTTGCAAAATCCCCGACCCCCGGCATATTTCCCTTCCCACACGATCTCACCAACCACAACCTTTCCACCCGAAGCAAACGCATGCAAAGCCAGGAAAAGCAACAACTCATCGCCGCCAACGGGCGCAAGGAAGGCGACTCCGGCTCCCCGGAGGTGCAAATCGTCCTGTTGACGGCAAAGATCAGCGAACTGACCGACCACCTGCGCATCCACAAGAAGGACAACAGTTCTCGTCGTGGCCTGCTGGCGATGGTCAACCGTCGGCGCCGCCT
>PFKD01000351.1 GCA_002784125.1 Flexibacter sp. CG_4_10_14_3_um_filter_32_15 | reverse complement strand
TATAATCTTTTTGAGTTCGTTTTACATAATTACGTTCCATAATTAAATTAATTGTGTAACGCTATGTTAGGATGGGACATTTTGAACATTTAAAAGAGCTATCCAAAAAAGAACAAGTTGTTTTTTTGGCTGCTGCCTATAATACAGGATTCGACAAAACAAAAGAGCAAATCCAAAAAGCATCTCAAAGAAAAATATTTCCTTACGGAATAGCATTTGGCGAAAATCAACATGCTTACACTCAAATTACACTCTTTTACTACTCCGAAATTTAACCTTACTTGATTATGATCATATCAAAATATCGCTACTTCCAAAAAAAAACATTTGTATTATTCATTGTTTTTTCGGTTTTGCTGTTTTTTAAATGTAGCTCACCTCGTCCTATCCAAACTATCACCGTTCCTTTTCCTCATCTGGACGTTCCTTTTCAGACCTTTAAATTTTCGGCAGAAAATGGCACACAAGTCAGACTTTCTTCGGGTACTTTTATTCAAATTCCTGCTAATGCTTTAACAGATACAGAAGGCAATGTAGTTACTGGAGAAGTTGAGTTAGCTTTTAGAGAAGTAGAAGAAACGATAAATGTTTTTCGAACTGGAATTACAATGAAATACGATAGTGCTGAACGAAAAGGCAACTTCCAAACGGCTGGAATGTTCGAAATAAAAGTAAGGCAAGGCGATAAAGAGCTTCAAGTCAAGAAAGGAGAAAATGTTACGGTCGGTTCGGCTTCCAATGAAGGCGATGCTGATTATTCTTTTTATAATTTGGACAAAGAAAAAGGCTGGAACTATCAGACTAGCGTAGCCGTAGACAGCAATTTTTATAAAAAAAGAAAATTAGATTCACTCAATAATTTAAAAGAAAAAGTCTATCCTTTCGGAAAAGAGTATTTTGCTTTCAATTATGATGTACTTTTAGATGTTTATTTCAATGATAATCGTAATCGTATTGATAAAAACAGAAAAAACAGAAGAGTAAGACGAAAAATAGAAAGATACGGCGTACAACGATTAGAAAGCCGTATTCCTTACGAAATTTTAAAAACTAAAGCCACTACTCCTTTAGCTTTTTGGCTTTGGAAATTCAATACTCCTACCAATATTCCTAAATGGATAGATAATTATTATAATAAGGTAGAAATCAAGAAAAATT
Organism: Flexibacter sp. CG_4_10_14_3_um_filter_32_15; assembly: GCA_002784125.1. Classification (GTDB taxonomy): domain Bacteria; phylum Bacteroidota; class Bacteroidia; order Cytophagales; family Bernardetiaceae; genus Bernardetia. Next base: position 3,182 of record PFKD01000351.1, on the reverse strand, counting down.
CTGGCTCAAGCTATACACTTACTATAATGAGTAGAGAAGACAAAAGCAAAAAATGGGTCAAGACCATTCAGCCCGTTATTCCGATTAGCCAAATGTATGCTCACACACCTAGCGACTGGCGCAAAAACTTTAGAAAATACATCAAGAAAGCTAAAAATTCAAACCTTCAAGAATTAGAAAAAATCAATAAAGAGATGGAAATGGTAGAATTACAAAAAGATTTTATCCGAAAAGCCAATATTAGTGGTTTTGGAATTTATAATTACGATCGCTGGAGAAACGAAGAAAATAAAGTTACTTTCACAGTCAGCTTTAGCTTTGATGCTCAAGATAAGAAAGAAGCCCAAGAGTTAGTAACTACAGTTTGGGTAATTCCTTCTGGCGAGAAAAGTGTAATGCAATGGCATAAATATAAAGATGAATGGGATAAGGCAATGCTTTTGCCTGATAAAAAAGTGCGAATTTGTGCCGTTTTGCCCAATAAAAAAATAGCTATTTTTGAAGAAAGCGAATTTGAAAAGCTCAATTTTGAGGAAATAAAAAGAACCGAAAAACATACTTTCCATCTCAAAACTTATCCACAAACTATCGAAACTACTCAAGATTTGGAAATGGCATTGTATGGAAAACTGTTAAATCCTGAAGAACTAGAAAACAATAAACTAACCTCTTTTTTAGAACTATTGCATTCTGTTCATTAAAAAAAATAAATTTCCTATTCTTTAATAAAGTAGCTTTTTTTATATAAAAGCTCAAATTATTTATTACTTACATTTACTTTATAAATAGTTATAATTATGAAAAATATTATTTTAATTTTTATCTTTTTAAGTAGTAGTTGTATAGGTGTTTGTCAGAATGATACCACAGAAGAAGAAAATTTTGTGTTGCGTTCTTCCAATCAAAAAAGTCAAATCAAGTCTATATCCTTTGACCGTATGCTAGAGGGTTTTATAGAGGATATAGCCATCGTAAGAAAAACGACACACCAACAAAAACTAGAAAAAGATGCCGAAATATATGCCAAAAGTAGTCTAGGAGTTTGCTACAAACAAAACGGCAAATGTGGCTTTATGAACAATAATTTTGAAGTCGTCTTTCCTCCCAATTACGAAGATATAGAATTTGATGAAACAGGCGAGTTCTGTATTCTGAAACTAAATGGAAAATATGCCTTTGCTAATAAAGACGGAGAGTTTTTAAGTGAGTTTATTTATGATAAAATGTAAAACCAAACTCTAAGTTTCTTCAAGAAATTTAGGGTTTAAACTACTACTTGATACAAAAGGAGAGTTTATTTCACATCAAAGGTATGATGAAATAAAAGCAAGTAAGAAAAATATAGCAACAAGAGTAGATAAAAAATGGGGTTTAATAAACGAAAAAGGACAACAAACATTAAATCAAGAGTATGATGAAATATACTTTTTCTATGGTGGTATCGCTGTGAGAAAAGATGAAAAATGGAAAGTACTCAACGAAGAAGTACAATTTATTATGGAACAAGAATACGATGAGCTAAAACGATTAAGGGATAATCTCATCATTGTAAGAGTAGGTGAGAAGTGGGGACTAATAGATATGAAAGGAAACGAACTTATCCCTATCATTTACCAAGAAATAACAAAGTCAGATAATGGTTTAATAAAAGTGATAAAAAATGGAAAACAAAATTTGTTTGACGAAATAACAAAACAAATGATTCCTATCGACAACTAAAATGAATGTATTGGAAGCTTGTCTAGACAAAAAAACTCAAAACATACATCAAACAAGCTAAATTTAAAAAATAATTTTTCTTTCATTTACTGCCATTGTCTTTACCGACGATATAAACCACAATTCCAATGAAAAAAACAAATTTAATGTTAGTTTTCTTACTTATTCCTATTCTATTCAGCTTTGTAGAAGTTTTTAATAATTCGGACTCTTATCAGACAAAAGATACAGAATTTGTTACTGATATTTTTTATATCTGCCAGAATGAAGAAAATTCAAAAGAAAGTGTAGCCTTCTTTATCAAAGAAATTCATCACATGTCAGAACTTGGTGTAGTAAGACCTTTCAAAACTGACTTAGTAGAATATAGAGAAAGAAACTACTTAGAACGCTGTGAAAATTTTTTAAAAGCTGATTATAAAACAGTTCTAGCAGATGAAAAGCTAATAAATGAGCAGTTAGAAATGGAGGTTAAAATTCCTCTAGGGAAAGAAAATAACGAGTTTGTTTTTCCGTATGGAGGCTTTTTTTCAGACCATTATTCTAGTAACCACCATTCTGTAGTTATTTCTTTTTATGTAAAACCTAATTTCTCAAAAACGGAACAAAGAGAATTGTTAAGTTCTTATAGAATTTTAGAACTCTATCAAAATGCAATCAGAGATAATCCAGAACTAAAAGAATGGGAGAAAAGATTTGATAACAAAAATATTAACTTAACTCTCAATGCTTACATTAATCCAGTTACAGGAAACAAAATAATTTTCACATCTAAAGAAGATTTATTACCTTTATCAGCTATGTTACAAAAACAATCAAAAGACATATAAAAATTACTTATAAAGCCAAAATTTCAAACAAAATAAACTCCTATCCTTTCCAATAAAAATAAAAAAATCGTTTTTACTTAAAAACTACTTTATAAAATGGAAGGACAACAACTATTAATGACCGTTCGCCTTATCTTAGAAATAGCTGCTTTTATCGCTACAATTATCGGTATGACAGCACTCTTTTTTGGATATAGAACACACAGAATTTCTTACAAACAACTCAATTTCCAGATAGTAGATAGATGTACTTCTCATCAAGTGATGCACCAGCTACACAAAGAACCAGAAAATCCAGATTCAGTAGCTGCTTATTTAGGGCTTTGCAATGAAGAGATTTTTTATTTTAAACACCGTTATCTGCCAGAAGATATTATCATCGAATGGATTGAAGGAATGACAAATAGTGTTCCTCATTGGGTAGGCGACCAAAACGTCAATACGCACAGACATTGTATTCGGTATATTTTTGGAAAACCTCCCTTCGAACAAAATTTAATGCTCAATTATCAGCGTTTGCGTGTTGCTTTTAGTTTTGATTCGATAGAAGAATACAAAGAACTTAGTTTGACTTTACTATTTTATCTCCATCAAGCTACTGCTTGTGTCACTAAATCAGTAAGGTATCTTATT
>PFKD01000414.1 GCA_002784125.1 Flexibacter sp. CG_4_10_14_3_um_filter_32_15 | reverse complement strand
GTTTTTCTTTTAATCTAACGCTTTTTTATTCGAAATAAAAAAAATAACGAAAAATTGCACGGACTATTGTAATACTAACCCTTTGATAAAGTTAAAATTCATTTTTTGTAATTAATAAATGTATATGGGTCAATATGTACCCTTTCAAAATATTCTATTTCTATTAAGAAAACTTAATAAAGCACAAAATTAAGATAAAATTTTATATAAGAATAACTAGATATGAAATAGAATGACTTTTTGTGAAAAAATATCAGAATTGGATTCTAAAAGTAGGTAAATAGTTTTTTAGTACTATTTTATATGCACTGCAAAATTTCAAAAAAACGAATTTTGGGTAGACGTAACAGAAGCATTTTTTGAAAGATTTAAAACAAACGATTATACATTTTTATCCAACGTTCTGGCATTTCTCCTCTATTTGCCTGTTGATAATCATTATAACTACAAGGAATAATTGAGGGACGTTGATAGGGAGTTTCGTCTAAATCAGGCGCAGGAACTTCTAACCACCATTTATCAGTCAGTTTACTTTTATAGAAAACCATCATAAAATCCGTATCTATATTTCCTTTGCCACCCATCGGAACAAGATATTTTATATAAAAAGGACTTCCAAAATCATATTCAGCTTGGCGATTATAAAATCCTTCTACAAAATACCAAATCATCGTCGAAATAATACTTGCCGTATGTCCGTACAAATCCAAATCGGGATTATATTCATAAAATCCTATCGAAGTCATCTGAACATTATTTCCTGCATACCAACAAATACGTGTTGCTTCTTCTGCTGAAAGTCCGAACGGTTGAGCGAGTTTATTTCCTGCTGCATCGGCTGCACGAATGGCACTCAAATCAAAACTAAGTAAATCTGCCGTTCTTACAAGTGGCTCAACTTCTTCTGGTTTGTCTCTAATTTTTCCAACTCCAACAATATCAAAATTTAGTTTTTGATATAATTTTATAAAATCTAACGGAATCAAATATTCTTGACTAGCCAAATGCGTAATATTAAATAAATAATTGGGCTGTAATTTCAAGATTTTGTCCATAAAACTATCTGCCAAAGAAGTACTAGTTGTGTCCAAATCAATCTTGGCATCGACACACAAAAGCGAAAGCATTTTATCTAATGGTTTGTAGGCTTCGTATTGCGCCAAAGTCAAATCATGACTTCCTCCAATAATAATGGGCAAAACATTTTTTTGTAATAATCTATAACAAACTTCACTCAAACGTTTCTTTGTTTGGCTTTCATCTTCTGTCAATCTCAAATTTCCTAAATCGACAATATTGTATTTATGCGCTCTTCCTTTCTGCAAACGATATAATTTTTGGCGAACAGCATCAGCAGCATTGAGCATAGATTTGTTTTCAGAGCCGTTTTTATCATCAACTCCAATGATTGCAATTTCGGCATCTTGCCACGAAATATCAGCCGAAAAATCGCCTGTCAAGATTTCAAACCATGTATTTTTATGGTTTTGTCCATCAAAATTAGATAGAGAAGGTTTGTTGAAGAATAGTTCTAGGTTCATTTTTTAAATTATTTATGGATTGAATTTCAGCTACAGAATAGCGTAACTCAAAGTTCAGAAGTTGGAAATGACAAGGTTTCGTAACTCTGTTGCTCTACATTACTTCATTATACGTAAATCTACAAAGGTTATGTTGCTCTGCAACTAAGAATGAGTTACTTGAGTGATTTTCAAAAATAGTTTTACGATAAGTTAGGTTCATAAAAAAATAATTCTTACCTTTGCAACTCATTAAAGAAAGCCATAGGAAAAAGCCTAAGCTACTGCGTCTAGTTAAGTTATAAAAAAAGGATATATATTATAAAAGTTATAATGTATATTAAAGTTGAAACTTAACTATTGAAATATAGAAAACTTTGATTTAAAAGTACACATCAAAATTTTTGAACTTAAAATTCTAAACTCTAAACCTTGAATTCTAACTTCTAAATTTGTATGATGTACCTCTTTTCTGTTCACTACACACGAAGCCTTTGTTGAGTTAGCTTGCGTTGTGAAATTTAATTTTATTACAATAAAGTAATTTATATAGTAATACGGCTAAATTTCAAATCACAAAACAAACCGTTCAACGCCTCCTACAAAAGCTTCTCACTTAGCACAAGCCTCAAAGTCATCTAGGTTTCGTCTTTTTGCTCTTATCAACACTTGATAGAACACCATATTTGTTTAAAATACTAATAAAAATAAATTACTAAAATAAATCTTGACAAAATAAAATTCTACATACATACCATGTAGTTTTTATTGACTGTTTTTTATTTTCTAATTTTCTATCTGATTAGTTTTGCAAATCGTTTTGTTTATCCAAATTGATACACACTCTGACCGTCTGCTTACCCGTTTTTCTGAGTTGCTTTCTAAAATTATTTTATACCCTATAATTTATATATTTTCTATATGGAAAATTTGAAAGAAACAACAAAGACAACAGAATCTACTAAATCAACAGAGATAACATTGAAATTTATAGACATGAATTTGTCTGACGAAGTAAAACGTGCCGTTGAAGCCATGGGATTTGAATCTCCATCGCCAATTCAAGCAGAAGCAATTCCTCATTTATTGGAAGGAAAAGACGTAATCGGACAAGCGCAAACAGGAACAGGAAAAACGGCTGCATTTGGTATTCCTCTTATCGAAAGAATCATCAAAGCAAATGCAAACAGCGAATTTGACAGAAATTCAAGACTTCCAAAAGGAATCATTTTGTGTCCTACTCGTGAACTAGCCGTTCAGGTGGCAGGAGAGTTAGAAAAATTAGCAAAATACCGTAAAGATATTTTTGTAACAGCTATTTATGGTGGCGAATCGATTGAAAAACAAATTCGTAATCTTAAGAGAGGCGTTCAAATTGTAGTAGGAACACCGGGAAGAACGATTGACCATATCAAAAGAGGAACTTTGAAGCTAGAAGAAATTACAAACATAATTTTGGATGAAGCTGATGAGATGCTTAATATGGGCTTTAAAGAAGATATTGAATTGATTTTGGAGCAAATCACAACAGAACACCAAACTGTTCTTTTCTCGGCTACTATGCCAAAACCAATTCTTCAAATTGCTAGAAAATACCAAAATAATCCAGAAATTGTAAAGGTAATCAGTAAAGAATTGACAAGTGATAACATCGAACAATCATTTTTAGCAATCAATCCGAATTATAAAACTGACGTTTTAGTTCGTTTGTTGGCTTACAACGGTTGGGAATCAATGCTTATTTTCTGTAATACAAAACAAAGAACTGATGAGGTAGCTGAAACGCTTATTCAAAAAGGATATGCAGCAGAGGCATTGCACGGTGATTTGGCGCAGCACCAACGTAATTTGGTAATGAATAAATTTCGTCATGGGCGTGTTCAGATTTTGGTAGCAACAGACGTTGCAGCTCGTGGAATTGATGTGGATAATGTAGAGGCAGTTATTAATTATGATGTGCCTTTAGATCCAGAATATTATGTTCACCGTATTGGGCGTACAGGTCGTGCAGGTAATAAAGGTGTTTCGATTACATTTATTTCTGGTCGTAGAGAAGTGTATCGTTTGAATGATATTGAGCGTTATTCTAAATCTAAAATTACACAAGGAACAATTCCTACACAGCAAGAAGTTTTGGCTAAAAAACAACTTCGCTTTATGGAAAACTTGAAAGCAACTATCAATGATGAGAAAAAAGCTGAAGAATTAGAAGGCTATACGGCTCTTATTGAAATGCTAGAAATCGAAGGAATTACTCCAAAACAAGTAGCTGCTGCCGTTTTGAGTCTTCAATTATCAAACAAACCAACTGACAAACTTTCAGAAGCTGATATTTTTGATAGTGGAGATAGAAGAAGAAATGGACGTGGTGGAAGAAATGATAGAGGTGGTCGTAATGACAGAGGTGGACGTGATAGAGGTGGAAGAAATGATAGAGGAAGCCGTAATTCTTCTCGTCGTGATGACAGAGGTGGAAGCCGTGATAGAAATGACAGAGGAGATAGAGGAAGCCGTCCTTCTTACAAAGATCGTGGCAATCGTGCTGACATGGTTCGTTTGCGTATTGATTTGGGAGCAACTGAAAATGTACGTAAAGGCGATATCTTGGGTGCGATTGCAGGAGAAACAGGAATGCGTGGCGACAAAATCGGTGCTATTCGTGTAAATGAAAAAGAATCGTTTGTAGAAGTACCACAGTCCGACGTTGATAACATCATCAGAGTAATGAACAAATCTAAAATAAAAGGTAAAAAAGTAGAGTTTGAAAAAGCATAAACTTTAGTCCTTTAGACAACATATTTTAACATGAGTGACATTTATAAAATCTAAAATAGTCCTTTCCTAGCAACAAAGTTGC
>PFKD01000353.1 GCA_002784125.1 Flexibacter sp. CG_4_10_14_3_um_filter_32_15 | reverse complement strand
TTAAATAATACCAAAATTTTGAATAAAAGGGTGGGGAATGAGAGCAACAAGTTAAGTGCTTTTCCGTAGTTCTCAGAAAAAGATTACAATTTATTTTCCATAAAAAATCCCTCAAAATCATTCTTTTACTAAAATGACTTTGAAGGATTTAGCTAAACAGGGTTTTAACCCTATCGATTACCCACATGTTTTTTGTAAGACAAAAAACAATAAATTTTGAATAAAAATGCCGTGCTTGTAGGGAAAAGGCTTGCCTTTTCTCTACGTAATACAAATTGACTAAGCGACACCCAAAGAGCAGCGTAGCTAATTTGTTATGCACCCAAAAAATACAATAGTTCTAATTTGATTTACTTCTTCTCAAACCATTTTTGATAAACTTTCTGTTGCTTTTTAGAAGGATTTTCGATTTTATCAATTCTATACCCTTTTGTATCGTCAGCTTCTAATTTGATTGTAAGTGTTTGCAAAAGTCCATCACGAGCAATTAATAATTCTACCTCATCGCCTACATTTTTGTATTGCAAAATTTCAGCAAGTTCTCCATTTGAAGTAACTCTAAACTTATCGGCTGCAATGATTTCATCATCTACATTTAAGCCTTGTTTGTAAGCTGCGCCATCTCTTTCTGTACTTCTTACTTTCAAGTTTTTACCACTTTCAGAAGTTCTGATTCCTAATGTTGCTTTAGATGTGTTTTCAGAAACCATTAATTTAAGACCTGCATAACCCAAATAGGTTGCATAATCTGGTATTTGAGTTCCATAAACTACATTATCAAAAAATGATTTAAATGATTTTCCTGCAATTTTTGCGACTGCTGCCTGAAACTCCTCATCTGTGTAACCTCTTTTTTGTTTTTTGTAATATTCATCGTACAAATAACGCATTACGTCATCCAAATTTTTCTTTGAATCGGTTGCTTCAATAATCATTAAATCCAACATTGCAGCATAAACACTTCCTTGTCCATAATAGGAAACTGTCGTATTTCCAGAGTTTTCATTCGGACGGTAGGCTTTTATCCACGCATCAAAACTCGCTTCTGTAACTGGTTGAACGTGCCTTCCTTTTTTGTTTTCTGCTGAAGAAATATTTCCAGAAAGTGTATTTAGATAATAATTATCATCTACAAAACCTGCTCTAGTCAAAAGTAATTCGTCATAATACGAAGTAAATCCTTCAAAAATCCATAACAAATTAGTGTGTTGTTCTTGTGTATAATCATAATTTGTAAGTGCAAAAGGACGCAAACGCTTCACATTCCAAAGGTGGAAATATTCGTGAGCAACAAGACCCAAAAAGCCTAAATAACCACGCTCTGTTCCATACGACATTCTATCGACAACCAAACTTGTAGAGTTGAGATGTTCTAATCCTCCTCCTCCATATCTTGAGTTATGAACGATAAATTTGTAATCTTCGGCTGGATTCTCACCCCAAACTTTCGTTGCTTCTTCCACTACTTTGGCCATATCTTTTGTGATTTTGGCTTTATTGTAATTTCCTTTTCCGTACATAACAACTGAATGTTTTACACCTGCTGTCTCAAATTCTAAAATATCTTGATTGCCTATTTCGATAGGAGAATCTGCCAAAATATCATAATTTGGAATGTCAAAGATATTTTCTTTTTCATCTTTGTTTTTCAAAGACGTAGAAATTGTTTTCCAATCGCTCGGTTTTTCAATTTCTAAAGTTGCAGGTTCGTCTTTCATTCCGTCCACATACATAAAAATACTTGTCGGAATAAGTGCAGCGTGAGAAGCATCGATAAAACTCGTTCTTACAGAATGCTCAAAACCATAAACATCATACATAATTTTGACACTTGATTTGCCATTCGTTTTGACTTTCCATACATTTTTTGCCGTTTTTTCAATGTCAGAATCAGACTTTACGTTCTCCACGCCTTTTGCAAATTCACGAATAAGATACGACCCCGGAGCCCAAACAGGCATTACAAAATCGATACTTTCTTTGTCTTTTGGAATTTTGCTTACCTCAATCGTAACACTCGTATAATGCGTTTGTGGTGCAGGAAATTCTATTTTATAATTAATTTTTTGAGCAAAACTAGAAAGAGAAATGCTAAAAAATAGTAATAGTAAGGGTAATACTGATAAAATAGTTTTAAAATTTTTGAATAACATATTGATTCGGTTAGTTGATTGTTTTAATGAATTCTTCATAACAAGTAGGCAAGTTAAGAGTTTTTAAAAGCAAAATTAAAAATTTGTCCATTATTTAATGGAAATAACACTTTTAAAGTTATTTCAGAATTTTTAGCAGTATCAAACTTGGTAAATCCGTCTGTAGCTACCAATAATTGAATGGCAGTTACTTTTCCTACTGTAAGTAATCGTACAAAATTAATGCATCTTATTTTTTAATGTAATAATTTGATAATCAATGTTTTATGTAATTATCAATTATCCATTTTAAATTAGCTTCACTGCTTTGGCAGGTGTCCATTTACTTACCCTACTATTTTTATTTTTTAATCTCAACGACGGTGAAACCTTGTTGACGGTTGAAAAATAGAGCCAAACCAACCGTCGTTGAGGCTCAAATGCAGCCGTCAACGAGGTTTTAAAAAAATAGCAGGGTACAGTAAGGATTGCCTTTTCCTTCCATACAGATATTTTTTTTGATACAAACAAGCTAGTTTGGGAAAAGGCAAGCCTTTTTCCTACAAAAAACGACAATTTGTTATACCCCCATCAATATATAAAGTTTTGGTAAGTTGGCATAAAAAAGTTAATTTAGGAGTGACTAATTTAAAAGTGATTCATCGTATTCAATCAGACTTAATACCTTAACTAATAAGTTTATTTTCAGCTTAATAAAAATACTCCGAAAACTATCTAACTTTGAGATTGAATAAAGGCAGATAAAGACTAGATTTGAGGATAGATTTATAAATCTAGCAGCATCTTAGTTTTTTTATCTGCTAAATGAATTCTTAAATACAAGATAAGAAATTACATCTATTTAATCTACTACAAACCTAAAGGACTAGGGTAATCGCACCAAAAAATGAGGGTTTTTATATTAATTCATTGAATTTTGCCTACAGAGTAGCGTAATATTGGTAGAAAAAATAATTACTCTCATTGATTAAAAGCTGCGTAGCTGCGTAATATTGAAATTCAATAGCTTATGAACAAAAAATGCAATATTACGTGGCTACACAGTTTAAAACTTCTGGTTTGTGTCTTTTTCTACAGAAGAGTAGCGAAGCTAAATATTTTGCAGCTACGCAGCTATAAAATCAAAAAAAACGCCCAAATTAGATGCGATTAACCTACTAAAGGAAGCGTTTCATTCGTTTTTAAGAACGGTGAAACCTTTTCAGCAAAGCTAAAATGAACATACACCATTCGCACACCGTTTATAATTTCGCTAAATTGTCGGAAGAGCCAAATTATTTCACACAGACTAGGAAGTCTGTTATACTTTTAATACTTATGAACCAACAAACTTCCAAATTATTTTTTACTGTTTTTTGTAGCTTTTTACTAATTTTTACTTGTTCAAATTTATCTTTTGGACAAATGGTAAAAGTAAAAAAACACAAAACTATTTCGCATTGGCAACACCGTTTTACACTTGCTTTAGGCATAGGCGATGAATTAGGGGCTGGTTCTTTGGGCTATGCTGCTATGTACGGCTTTGGAGACTCACAACGTTTGCGTATTGGAGGAGGAATTCGGCTCAATCTAGCTTTAGGGATTACCGATAGCGTTCCTTACCTTTCCAAAAGTTATACGGACACACTAGATAATTCGTATAGAGATTCTTTATTAGTAGAAAAACCATTTTTAGGAAGTGCTAATTTGGGTTTTTATATTAGCTATGATATTAATGATAGGCTAGAAATTGGCGCAAGTACAGATTTAGTAGGTTTTGGTTTTGGAGGTAATAGAAATGCTCTTCTTATTAATGCTCTGACTAGAGATACGCTTTCTGTAGAAGCCGAAGTGCGTTCTTTTGTTAGTACTTACAAAATTAGAGGAATGCTCAATAATGAAATTTTTGTAGGTTATAAATTTAATCCTCGTTGGCGTTTTCGTTTGGGTATGCAGTATCTTTTGACGGAATATTTAACACCAAAAAAGTTTTTTAATAATAATAATGTTTTCAAAAATAGAGGTGTGTTAGGGTTTATAGCTATTACTTTTACTCCTTTTGGCGATACTGTAAACTGTCCAAAATTCAAGAAAGAAAAAATTCATTATTTGAAAGAAGGAGAAATGTAAAATCAAAATATAGATATGTTTGATAAAGGGGTGTATAACAAATTGTCGTTTTTTGTAGGGAAAAGGCAAGCCTTTTCCTAGTCAGTCTTTGATATTTCAACCAAAAAT
>PFKD01000453.1:4515-7547 GCA_002784125.1 Flexibacter sp. CG_4_10_14_3_um_filter_32_15 | reverse complement strand
TTACCAAGCACAAATGTTAAAAACCAAATAAAATTTGGTTAAATATTTGGTTTTTAACACAGTTCTTGACGGCTGCATTTGAGCCTCAACAACGGTTGGTTTTGCTCTATTTTACAAACATACGAACGAGGTTTTACCGTCGTTGAGATTAAAAAATAAAAATAATAGGGTAGAGTAGTCATTGTTACAATTCTATCAAAAAAATTCTTTTCGAAAATTATTCAAAAAAAAATTTTCTTCTCCATTTCAAAACTTATTCACACATTAAATAATAAGAAATTCTCTTTTTAAAAACCCTTACTATTACTATTATAGTGTTGATAAGTGGATAACTCTAGTTATCAACACGTTATCCACAAAAAAATAGCACTTATCCACAGTTTTTGTAAAGTTATTAACTTATTAAATACTTGATTATCAGCTTTTTAAGTTGTTTATCCACAGTATCAACATTTGATAGCTACTTTTTATACACATTGTGGATAAGGTGTTGATAACCATAAAGTTGCTGTTGGTAACGTTATCAACATCTGTTAGTAACTCTTTCTTCACATGACTTACTCACAATCAACCTTGCATTTATCCACACTTATTCACACAGATTGTGTATAAGTATGCAAAAAGTGAATAACTTCTGTTTTTTGTAGAAAAGTCTGTTGATAAAGAAGAAGTTATCCACATTTGATTGTGAATATGTGGATAACTTTAAATTATTTAGCAAATCTGATTAGCTTTTAAAAATTGCAAGTGAAAAAATCTAAAAATATATTTCAAAATGTGGATAAGTTTTGTTAAAATGTGGATAAGTGTAAAAAAAATGAAAGTTATTTGGATTTCTTGTGTGAATAACGTGTTAAGTTAGAATTTCTAAAGACTGAAGTGAGAAAAAAGAGAAAATAAGACTAAGAATGTGGATAACTTACTTCAAAATGTGGATAAGTATTGAAAAAAGAGAAATAATGTGGATAAAATTTGGTTTTTTGAGTAAAAAACAAATAAAAAACCATTTCTTCGTAAGAGGAAATGGTTTTGTATAAACTTTATAAAAAATAACTCTTTACTTTGAATTACAAAGCATAAGTTGTTTTCTAATTGTGTTAAATTAAGGAAAAATTCCAGATTCTAAATAAGCGATTGCAATTTTATCAATCGAAGTAATAAAGGCTGCATCACGCAAACTCTTCACGTCGTTATATTTCATTAGTGTTTCTCGTATTTGATGATAAGATGTAATCATCGTTTCCTCTAAAGCAGAGTTTACTAAATCACGTTCGTCAGCACCACGCATAATCATTTTACGGAGGTCGTCTCCAACTCCTTTTCCTGTCGCTGCCTCAATCGCTTGAACGATACGAGTATTTTCCATTTGGTCATAACGCTTTGTTATTTTACCAAACGAAACACGAGAAAGGTTTTTGAGCCATTCCAAATAAGAAACCGTAACACCACCAGCATTGAGGTAAAAATCGGGTAAAATCATTTTTCCTTTAGCTAATAGAATCGCTTCTGCTTCTCTAGTAATAGGACCATTTGCACCTTCTCCAATTACTTTTGCTTTTATTTTGGGTGCATTTTCTTTTGTGATTTGGTTTTCAAGTGCAGCAGGAATCAATATATCGCATTCAAATTCCATTAATTGTTTGCTTGGAGTAATTTCTTGTGCTCCTGGGTATCCCATGAGTGAGCCTGTTTCTTTACGATGACGCAACAAATCTTCTACATCAAAACCGTTTTTGTTGTAAATGCCACCTTCGTATTCAGCAATTCCGACTACGATTGCCCCTTCTTCTTGTGCATACAGAGCAGCATAATATCCTACATTACCAAATCCTTGTACAATAACTGTTTTTCCTGCCAATCCGGGTTCTAATCCGATTGCTTTCATGTCTTCGGCAATGCTCATGACTTCACGAATACCAAAAATTACTCCTCTTCCTGTTGCTTCGGTACGTCCACGGATTCCGTGCATAGAAAGTGGTTTTCCTGTTACACAGCCGAGTGCATTGATACCAGGGCGAAGAAGTGCATACGTATCAGCAATCCAAGCCATTTCTCTTGCGCCTGTTCCATAATCGGGTGCAGGAACATCAATAGAAGGTCCAATCATTTCTTTTTTGACAAGCTCTGTTGTATAACGGCGTGTAATTGTTTCTAATTGGCGAGTTGTATAATTTTTAGGATTGATTTTTACTCCTCCTTTAGCTCCACCAAAAGGAACATTTACAAGCGCACACTTAAAAGACATAAGTGTGGCGAGTGCTTTTACTTCGTCTGCATTTACAGCCTCAGCAAAACGAATACCTCCTTTTACAGGAAGTTTGTGATGCGAATGCTGAACTCTCCACGCCTTAATTACTTGATAATCTCCATTATCTAAGTGAAGAGGAAAACTCATTTCATAGACACTATTAGGAACAATAATTTGTTCTAATAAGCCTTTGGGGTGCTTGGTTAGAGCTGCTGCATTGTTGAGTGAACCAAGGACATCTTTATAGAATTTTGCGCCTTGTTCTAAATGTTCTTTATCTCTATCTGTCATGTCGAACGTGTGGGTTAGGTGTATTGAAATGTTGATTAACAATTTGGCTTAAAGTTACTTCATTTTTTTATCCCAAAAAATACAAATCTTATTGTTTAGAAACAATTTTTTTTCGATGAAAATAAATTATTCCTCCAATATGAGTAACACTTCTCATTTTTGCTTTTTAGTTGTAGCGCAACGTAACCTTGGTAGAATCGGTAAAAATGAATTTTATTAGAGCTACAGAGCATAACTGCACTAGTTGATAGTTAAATACAAAGTTACGCTACTCTGTAGCTTTTTAAATTACTTATTTGTAGACTTTCTACAACCGAAGGTCAGCGAAGCTAACGGTAACGCAACATTGTTGCTAGAAAAACCTATTTCAATTTCTGTAGATGTCACTCATATTGATTCCTCACTATCTATTTTCTTTTTGCGATACGAATCGTAAATTTTAAATTACGATATTTGAAGACTAAATTATTTTTGCTACATTTTCAAAAAAAAT
>PFKD01000453.1:0-4411 GCA_002784125.1 Flexibacter sp. CG_4_10_14_3_um_filter_32_15 | reverse complement strand
TAAAATTACAATTACTAATTATTATTTTTTATACCCATTCAATTTTTATTGTATTTATCTTTATTTATCATATAGATCATAAAAATCATTTACCAATAAGTTCAAGTCGTTTTTATTTTGTCCAACTTCTTATAAAACTAAAAACTTCTTATTCATTTTGTATGAGTAAGGAGTTTTTTGATTGAATAATGAACAATCTTTCATCACAAAAAAAACACTAAACTTTAAAAGTCTAGTGTTTTAATGATATAGAATTTGTATCTACGAGATAATTAATTAAAATTATTCACCTACTGATACACGTTCGAATGCTTTGATTTCCATTCCTTTTCCTTCCTTTTTTACATACTGAGCAATCGTAAGTTTAGGATCTTTTACAAAGGCTTGGTTCAATAATGTATTTTCTTGAAGATATTTTTTAACATAACCTTGAGCGATTCTGTCTAAGATATTCTCTGGTTTGCCTTCTTCTTTTGCACGTTCTACACCGATAGCCATTTCACGCTCAGTAACTTTAGGATCAACGCCATTTTCATCAACAGCAACAGGGTTCATTGCTGCGATTTGCATACCCAAATCTTTTCCGATAGCATCATAATCAGCACTTCCTGCGTTATCCATTGCTACCAAAACACCCACTTTACCGTTTGAGTGAATATAAGCAGCTAATTTATCAGCCGAAAGATGATTGTAACCTACGATAGAGATTTTTTCGCCCATTTTACCAACAAAATCAGTAATTTTAGACTCTAAGGTTTGTCCACCGATTTCTAAAGCCAAAAGAGCTTCTGAAGTAGAAGGTTTTTTGCTTGCTGCAAGCCCTGCGATTTCGTTTCCTAATTTTACGAATTCTTCGTTACGAGCTACAAAGTCAGTTTCACAACCTAATCCTACGATTACGCCTTCTGAATCATTGTTAAAAATTTCGATAAAAACTGCACCTTCCGAAGTATCTCTGTCAGCACGTTTTGCAGATACTTTTTGTCCTTGTTTACGTAAAATATCTACTGCACCATCAAAATCTCCATTAGATCCTGTAAGGGCTTTTTTGCAGTCCATCATTCCTGCACCTGTCATTTCACGAAGTTTTTTTACATCACTTGCCGTAATTGCCATAACTATTGTATGTTTTGTGTTCTTAGTAGAACGGAATTAAAAACGAATTAATAAAAAAAGAGCGATTAGTAGCTACAAAGTTACGAATCACTCTCTTATTTATGAATTAGTAACACCAAAATTTAAGAAAATAAAAGAGGTAAGTTACTAATTATATGAATTTGTAATCTGATACATCAAATTACTACTCTTTGTGAGTAACAGATACAATTAAGCAAATGTAGAATTTACAAAATCGGTATCTTCTTGTGAATTCTCACGACCACGGTAAGAATTAGCAAGAATAGTTTTGAGGCGATTGAGTTCTTCACGAGCTGCATCTAATCCTTCAGCAGGACGTTCAGATTTTTTCGTTTTGAAAAAGTCTGACTGCATAGTTTTTAGCTCACTGATACGCTTCTCAATCTTTAATTTGGTCTTTGTTTCGAAAGCCATAGTGATATAAGAATTTAATTTCAATTACGAATTACGAAATAATCAACGTAGTTAATTAAAAATTACGAGAATTAAAATCCGTAAAATAATCAAAATATATTTTGATAAAATCAATTTATATATAAAGTAGCAAACAGTTTCTAACTGTTTAAAAATGCGATAGCATTTTTTAGTACATTTTAGATATAATCAACACTTGGAAAGTGTTGTCTAACTCTGACTATTTGCTACTTTTAGTTGTCTAGTTTATAGTAGAATAATAATCAAGATTAGAAATAAGAATGAAATAGTAATTTAATTTCCCTATTTCCCTATTTCCTAATTTCCATTTCCTAATTCCTAGTTATTTATTCCTCTTCGTCAGCATTTGCTTTTGCTTTCGAAGTAGCAGCTTTAGCAGGCTTTTTACCTTCATCTACTGCACGTTTTTTATTTTCTTCTTCTTGCAATTTAGCTTGTTCACGCTCTTCTTTGCGTTCTGCCAAACCTTCTTCGATTGCTTTTCCGATGATAGTAGTAAGAAGTAAGATAGATTTGTAAGCATCATCATTTGCAGGAACTGCATAATCAACGATGTTCGGAT
Organism: Flexibacter sp. CG_4_10_14_3_um_filter_32_15; assembly: GCA_002784125.1. Lineage (GTDB taxonomy): Bacteria > Bacteroidota > Bacteroidia > Cytophagales > Bernardetiaceae > Bernardetia. Next base: position 2,277 of record PFKD01000453.1, on the reverse strand, counting down.
CTGCGTTTGTATCTACAATAGCAAAAACAGGAATGTTAAGGCGTTTTGCTTCTTTGATAGCAATGTGTTCACGAACAACATCCACTACAAAAAGAGCAGAAGGCAAACGGTTGAGGTCTGCGATACCACCTAATACACGCTCTAATTTCTCTTGTTCACGTGAAATCATAAGACGTTCACGCTTTGCTAAGTTTTTGTACATATCACTTTTGATCATACGGTCTGTCGACTGCATTTTTTTGATAGACTTACGTACAGTAGCAAAGTTAGTGAGCATTCCACCCAACCAACGATCTGTAACATAAGGCATATTTAGGCGTTGAGCCTCTTGTGATACTACTTCTTGTGCTTGTTTCTTAGTAGCAACAAACATAATTTTTTGTCCTTTACGAGCCAATTCTTTGATGGCTTCGGTAGTACGTTCTAGACTGGCGAGAGTCTTATTAAGGTCAATGATGTGGATACCATTGCGCTCCATAAAGATATAGGGAGCCATTTTTGGATTCCACTTGCGTTTCAAGTGACCGAAATGCACGCCTGCGTCCAAAAGGTCTTTATATTCTATTTTGTCCATAGTAATTTTTTACTCTGTGAGGAGAATGTAAATCAATTTCGAAACTTTGGTTCTTTTTTCTGTACAATTTGTAGTTTTTCTATCAGACACTTCAAAGTGTCAGATAGTTAAATAATTGTCTATTCAACTTTTATTTATTTGTCTGATACTTCTGAAAGTATCTGACAAGTACAAATATTTTGTAGAGGCGAGAACCACGCATTCGGGATAATTATTTTTTTAAATAAAAAGGGTAAGGTTAAGAACTTCATATCTTTTCAAAAATGCCTTTTGAGAAATTTGAAAAAATAAGTTTTTGGAGAAAAGTAATCTATAATTGTCTGATATTTTGAAATGTCTGACAAATATATTTTGTCCAAAAAGAAAATTCTTAACGCTTGCTGAATTGGAATTTTTTACGTGCTTTTCTACGACCGTATTTTTTACGTTCGACCATACGAGGGTCACGTGTCATGAATCCTTCAGCTTTAAGTGCAGGACGAAGCTCTGCATCATATTCTACTAATGCACGAGAAATACCAAGACGAACAGCACCTGCTTGTCCTGTGATTCCACCACTAGTTACATTAACGTTTACATCAAAAACACCTACTTTGTCTGCTACAACAAAAGGTTGGTTGATGATAATACGTAAGATTTCTGTTGGGAAGTAGTCTTCTATAGTACGACCATTGACAGTAATTTTGCCTGTTCCTGGTTGCATATATACACGAGCTACTGCCTTCTTACGTCTTCCGAGGGTGTGAAGAGTTGTACTCATTTATAAATTAAATGGTTTTGGATTTACCTAAAAAATTAAATTAAAATTTTACTTCTTTAGGTTGTTGTGCCTCGTGAGGATGCTTACTTCCTGCATGCACAAACAAATTACGGAATAACTCACGTCCTAAACGGTTGTGAGGCAACATACCTTTTACTGCATCTTCTACAAGTTGTGTAGGTTTACGCTGTAAAATTTGGCGTGCTGAATAAATTTTTTGACCACCTGGATAACCAGAGTGAGTAATGATCTTTTTGTCGTTCCACTTCTTACCTGTAAGGTGGATTTTTTCGGCATTAATAACGATTACACTATCGCCACAATCATTGTGAGGAGTGTAAGAAGGTTTGTGTTTACCACGCAAACGTTTCGCTATTTCACTTGCCATACGACCAAGTGTTTGTCCTTCTGCATCGACAATAAGCCATTCACGGTCTTTTTTGCCTTGTTCTGCAGTAACAAACTCAGTTTTGTAACTAAGTGAATCCATTTTGTTGGAAATTTTTTGAATAAATGACAATTACGAATTACGAAAATATAAATAGTAATACACTCTCGCTAATTAATTCCAATTATCTATTCAAATTGCTATAAAAGTTTAACTAAATTCTATTAAAATAATTCAGTATCAAGCTACTACATTTTCTTTGTAATAAGAATACGCCAAAACTCTATCCTGCTATTTTAATAGGTCTGCAAAATTAGAGGTTTTCTTCTTGATTTCCAAATAGTTGAGTAAATTTATCGATTATAAATATAATTCTTGTTATCAGCATCTCATTATAGATGATTGTGAAGGGAAAAATTTGATGTATTTTATTTAGTTTGTGATAAAAATCTATTCAATATTTAACATGAGTGACATTTATAAAATCTAAAATAGTCCTTTCCTAGCAACAAAGTTGCGTAACCTTTGTAGAATGATAATAAAAAATAAATTTCA
>PFKD01000201.1 GCA_002784125.1 Flexibacter sp. CG_4_10_14_3_um_filter_32_15 | reverse complement strand
TAAAAGTTATAAGCACAAAATAAGATACCTTACTGATTTAGTGACACAAGCAGTAGCTTGATGGAGATAAAATAGTAAAGTCAAACTAAGTAATCGCACAAAATTAATGCATCTTATTTTTTAATGTAACAGTCTGATAATCAATGTTTTATGCAATTATCCATTTTAAATTAGCTTCGCTGCTTTGGCAGGTGTCCATTTACTTAAAAACGACATTTTGAGATGCGCCCCTACAAAGGTAACGCAACGCTGTTGCTAGAAAAACCTATTTCAATTTCTGTAGATGGCACTCATATTGGTTATAAAATAGGTTTTCGCCACAAACTCGCCAGTTATTCAGAGGATGTAAATGAGAAACAATATAATTTCTAAAACGTTCTGACCAACGATGCGATTCATCTTTTGTACTATCAATCGAAAGAGCATGTAAATGATTCGGATAAATAGTTGCGTTCTCTCCATCCATTTTTTCCATTATAACAACATATTTTCCTTCAAAATCTGTGTCATCAATCAAAACTTTGTCTTCCGAACCACGTTTTGGAGAATAAGGTAAGTGAAATGTACGAGGGTAGTTGTAATAATTTGTTTCTTTGGTATGAGGTTTCATCTTATGTCTTTATTTGCTTAGTATTTGCTTAGTATTTGCTTAGTATCATTTAAGAAAAACAAATTTTGTTTTATACCTTTGATTTGCTAGTTTTCCTATATCATTAACTGAAACATCTATTTTTTTGAATCGTTTCTATTATCATACAAATTCTTAGGAATTTGAAATATACTTTTTCATCTATTCTTCTTAATTAAATTAAATCTTGAGAATTCGTCGTACTCTAAAAGGCATTTTAAAAACTATTTATCAATCCATTCCATTAGTTCAGACATGGAATTGGTCACGTCTTTTTTTGTGCATAATTATTTCCTGTTTTATATGGAGTTTTCAAGCTCTCAATAAAGATAATTATCATACAACGATTAATTTTCCTTTAGTCATTGAATATGCTCGCCAAGATGTAGTTGCTTTGGAAGAACCTCCTCAATTTATATCTGTGCAAGTAAGTGGAAGTGGTTGGCGACTTTTACAAAAAACACTAGGATTCGGAATTACACCTCTTCAAATAGACATCGAAGACCCTACAAAAGTAAAATATTTTACTGCCAAATCACTGATGCCAGATATTGTACAACAACTTAGCGATGTCAATGTGGATTTTATTGCCGAAGATTCTATTCATCTCAATTATGATAGTACAGCAAGTAAGCAAATCGCACTTTTTATAGATAGCTCAAAAATTCCTTTAGTCAAAGGTCATCGCATGGCTTCTCGTATTTTTCTTGACCCAGATTCTCTAACCATTAATGGAGCAGCTTCTTTTGTGAATGCCGAACCTGATAGTTTTGAGATTTATTTGAATGAAAATAAACTAGATGAAAATTATGATGAAATGATTGATATTACTTATCAACCCCCTAGAAAAGTCAGTTTTTACCCAGAAGGTGTGCGTGTCAAATTTGATGTTGATTTATATTTTAAGAAAACGACTACCATTCCTATAAAAGCAATTAATTTTCCTGAAGATTCTTCTGCTTATTTAGCTCGGCAGTTGGCGATTGTAGAATATGACCTCCGAAGAGCAAACGAAATGCAGCCTATTCCTGATAGTTTGTATATTTTGGCAGATTATAAGACAAGAAACATGAGTGATTCGACAATACAAGCTGTCTTTTTTCCTCCTGCTTTTATGGAAAATGTCAAAATTATTCCTGAAAAACTTATTCTCATTTTTCCTAAAAAAACAACTCAACGAAAAGGAAATAGATATCGAAATTGACGAGGACACTCTGAGGATATACAACACGTTAAGATTCAATAAAAGAAGCCTAAAATAACTAAATTAAATTAAATTTATACCTTTGATGGCATTACCTCTCGTTATGTTTGTAAATTGCGACTTCAAACAAACGTATGACAATCTATTCATTTGTTTTTATTGCCCAGACTATTTAGATTTTTATGAAAAAATATACTTCTTCTTCCTTCTTGACTGTATTCTTTGCAGTTATTATACTTCTTTTCTCTTCTTGCTCAAATGTTTCTGCTCAAATAGAACAACATTCGAAGTGGAAAACCTATACAGAACCTACCGATTTATCAAAAGTAAAAGTAGGCGAAACCATCAAACTTTATTTCGAAGTAGATATTGATAAAGGTTGGTACGTCTATTCTTCTGATTTTGATAAAAGTTTGGGTCCAATAGTAACAGAATTAGCTATTGAAAAAAGTGATGCCTTTGAGATAATTGGTGATTTAAAAGCTGTAAGCCCTAAGAAAAAATACGATGACCTTTGGGGAGGAGATTATACATATTTCGTCAAAAAAGGAAAGTTTTATCAAGTTGTAAAGATTTTGAAGCCTACCACGACTATCAAAACGACTTTAACTTATCAAGAATGTTCAGAAGTTTCAGGAAAGTGTGTTATGCAAGAACCTGACTTTACATTCAATATAAAAGTACAAACAGCACAAAACGAAAAAACAGAAGACAAAAAAGAGGATAAAAATGAAAATAATACAAATGATAAAGTAGATAAAAATGACAATAATACACCAACAACTGCCCAAAATGATAAAAGTGATAAAAATAATGAAAATAATGAAAATAATGATACAAATTCAAATATAGTTGTTATAGAAGATAATGATACTTCACTCCTTGAAAACCTTATCAACACAGAAACTACAAAGTCAGAAACTGTAACCTTAGACAAAACAAAAAACTACATTCCAGAAGGCGACCCTTTTAAAGAATTGCCAGAAGTTACGACAGATTTGGGTGGAGAGAGTGAGAGTTTGTGGGGATTTATGATAGCTGCTTTTTTGAGTGGTTTGGTGGCACTTCTTACACCTTGTGTCTTTCCTATGATTCCGATGACAGTTTCTTTTTTTACGACTAGAAGCAAAAATCGTTTTGAAGGAATTGCTCGTGCTATGTTTTATGGTTTTTCTATTATCGGACTTTATACGCTGATTGGTTTTATTGTATCCCGTTTTTTGGGAGATGATGCAGCAAATATTTTGGCTACTCATTGGATTCCTAATGTTTTGTTTTTTCTTGTTTTTATAATTTTTGCAATTTCATTTTTTGGAGCATTTGATATTGTTTTACCCTCCAAAATGGTAAATAACATCGACAAACAAGCTGATAAAGGTGGTTATGTAGGAATATTTTTTATGGCTCTTACGCTGGTAGTGGTTTCTTTTTCGTGCACAGGTCCTATTGCAGGAAGTATTTTGGTAATGTCTGCACAAGGCGAAGTTATCAAACCTGTTTTGGGAATGTTTGCCTTTTCATTGGCTTTTGCGCTTCCTTTTACGCTTTTTGCTATTTTTCCTTCTTTACTTTCTAGCCTTCCTAAGTCTGGAGGTTGGTTGAATACTGTAAAGGTAGTTTTAGGTTTTATCGAACTAGCTTTAGCCTTTAAATTTTTGAGTGTTGCAGACCAAGTATATCATTGGGGAATTCTTGATCGTCCAATTTATATTGTGATTTGGATGTCGACGGCTTTCTTTTTAGGACTTTATCTGTTAGGAAAAATTCGTTTGCCACACGATAGCATTATTGAAAAATTAAGCGTGGGAAGACTTTTGATGGCAATTGCTTCTTTTGCTTTCTTTTTATACTTAATGCCGGGGCTTTTTGGTGCGCCACTTAGTCCACTTTCGGGCTATTTACCACCACAAAGCACCAACGAATTTGATTTGGTTGCACTTATTAGAGGAGAAGAAAATGCAGCAGTAAGTAGCAAAGCAAAATATTCAGATATTCTGCATTTGCCACACGGCTTGGAAGGTCATTTTGAGTATTTTGAAGCGATAGAAGCAGCAAAACAAGCCAATCAACCTCTTTTTATTGATTTTACAGGACATGGCTGTGTAAATTGTAGAGAAATGGAAGCATCGGTTTGGAATCAGCCAGAAATTTTACCTTTATTAAAAAATGAACTTACCGTAGTTGCGCTTTATGTAGATGAACGCCAAGAACTAACAGACGAAGAAAAATATATTTCAGATAGAAATAATAAAGAAGTAACCACAGTTGGAAAGCGAAATTCAGATTTTCAGATTCGTCGTTTCGGACAAAATGCTCAACCGAATTATTTCATTATCAATCCTTATACACATCAGCCTTTAGTAAAACCAGTAGGAAAAGAAGGAACAGAAGAATTTAAAGATTTTATAGAGAGAGGAATAAGAGAATTTCAAAAACAGCGTTTGAATAGTAGTTTGTAGATTTTATAGAAAATAATCATTTTAAAACCGTACACTTTTTAATTAAAGTTGCAGCGCAACGTAACCTTTGTAGAACTGAATGATAAAATAATGATTTTAGAGCAACAGAGTTGCGAAACCTTGTTGGCTGCACCCTAAAAGTTGCGCTACGCTGTAGCTTTT
>PFKD01000431.1 GCA_002784125.1 Flexibacter sp. CG_4_10_14_3_um_filter_32_15 | reverse complement strand
AAAGGTTACGCAACTTTGTTGCTAGGAAAGGACTATTTTAGATTTTATAAATGTCACTCATGTTAAAAAATAAGATACATTAATTTTGTACGATTACTTACATTCTCAATTTTTTACCATTGTAATTCAAAGAGAGATTTAATTTACATTGTTCATCAGAATTAGAGTTATTGGAGGCGATATTTATCTTTGCTTCATTTTTAAGCTTATTCATGGGGGTTCTTTTAAGTGTCAAAATCTAAAGATATATACCTATTTGTACGCCTTTAGATTGTATGTAAATATAACAAAAACCCTGTTTAAAGCCAAAAAAAAAGGCATATACTTGTGTATATGCCTTTGGCTTAGTGATTCCTTCAGGACTCGAACCTGAAACCTACTCCTTAGAAGGGAGTTGCTCTATCCAGTTGAGCTAAGGAACCAAATATTTGATTTGGATAGAATTGGATAGAAATCAAATAAAAAAATTGTTAGATAAGAACTAAAATTATACGAGATAAAATTAATTTCATGACTAACAATTTTTTGTTTGGTCGGGATAGCAGGATTCGAACCTGCGACCTCCACTTCCCAAAAGTGGCGCGATGACCGGACTACGCTACATCCCGATTTTACTGACTCGACTTAAAGACTCTATTAAGGCTCTATGTTTGAGCGCTAAATTTGAGAATACAAAGTTAAAGTTTTTTTTGTAAAAAACAAAATTAATTTAAACTTTTTCTCATTTTTTTTTAGAACTTATGGATTTAATTAAATTAAATTTAAAAATTCTGGTAGAGAGGAAGGGATTCGAACCCCCGGTACCGTTACCAGTACAACACCTTAGCAAGGTGCCGCTTTCGACCACTCAGCCACCTCTCTATATTGTTTTATTTTGATTGCTTTTATTTTGTTCAGATAGGTTTTGTATTCTATCTGAATGCAAAACTACAAACAATTTATTTTAGTTCAAAGACAAATTTAAAAAAAATGGATTTTAATTTTTGTTTATTTAGCTTTTGTTTATTTAGCTAAACTGTTTTTTATGTTGAATTGCTGTTTGCCTATACATTTTCCTATCAACTCTTTAGTTGATTTTGCTATTACAAAGACATATAGTTGTCCTTTTTTGCGATGCAAAGTAAGCAACTATTTTTGATATACACAAACAAAATGCTGGTTTTTTTGAATAAAAAAATAAGTTTTTGATTAGTCAGAAGAAAAATAGATTGTAAAGAATTCGTTATCAATTTGTTATGTTTTTGATGGACAAGAATTTTTTTTCTAATTTTTTCAATTACTACTTCATTTACATCTCCACTAACTCAAAAAGAGCCGATTCAATAGTCAGTCCAGGACCAAAGGCGAGAGCAGGAATAAGTTGATTATTTTTGATTTGATAGTGTTCTTTGTTGTGTAAAAGTTCTTTCAAAACAAAGAGTACAGTTACAGAAGACATATTTCCATATTCTTCCCAAATTTTAAAAGGCACATCTAGTTTTGATTTTTTCATAGAGAGTTTTTTGGCAAGTGTTTCTAAAATCTTTTTTCCTCCAGGGTGAACAGCCCATTGAGAAATAGAGTCTGAGTTTTTATCTATATCTAAACCTATCATCAATTTCTTTAATACGTCTTCAATTTCTTCTCCTAAAATATCAGCTACATAAGAAGACAAACGCATCTCAAAACCTGTATCTCTGATGTACCAAGCCATATCTCGTTTTCCTTTAGGCACAAGATCACAATAAAAGGTTTTTAATAATAAATTAGTTGTATTAGGTCTTGGTTTAGATTCTACCAAAACGGCAGCAGCACCATCGGCAAAAATTGAGTTGGCCAAAAGATTATCATCATCAGATTGTTTTTGGAAATGAAGTGTACATAATTCTACTCCCACAATCAATACTGTTGCATCAAATGCCTTACAAAAAGCGTCAGCTACTTTGAGTGCATTAAAAGAAGCATAACAACCCATAAAATTGATTGAGGTTCGTTGTACAGAAGAATTCAAACCTAAATTTTCTACCAGTTCAATATCAATACCAGGGGCAAACATTCCTGTACAGCTAACCGTAATGAGATGAGTGATTTCTTTTTCTCTTCCTTCTATAATTGGTTGTGCAGCCTCTACACCTAATTTTGTTGCCCATTTTTCATACATTTTCATGCGTTTAGACGTGCTTGGGAAAGGTTCTAAATTTTCAGAGTTGGGATAAAAATCAAAATTCTCTTTTTTTGTATAATCTTCAAGAACTGTATAACGGTTTTTGATTCCTGTTGCACGTTGTAAGATTCTAATTTTTCGTTTTTCGTTTTTGGTTTTTCCCATAAAATGTGCTGAGAAATCAGCACTTTGTTCTTTAGAAATAGTAAAGGGGGGATTGGCAGTATTGAGGGCAGTAATATAACTCATTAAGTAAAAATAAGGAAAGAAAAAAAATAAAGCAAAATAGATGTAAAGCTAAAAATCAGAAAATTAAATAATTTAGAGCTAAATTTATAACAGATCCTGTATAAACTTATACGCTTTAGGAAATAAGTACCCAAGCAAACATAAAATACTATTTCAAAAATGTATTTTAGCTACGCTGACTTGATAGTTCGTTTTCTGTGTCTTCTGTAGTTCTGTGTTTAACAAAAATAGATATTACGCTTAGTTTTACTTAGTGTCAAGTATTCACAAAACAAACAGACTTTTACAACTTCTATACAACTCTTAAAGTAGCTACTAAGTTTTATTTATGGCTTTTAAACTCTACGATTTATTATTAATCAACACCACAACTATCTTACTAATTTTTATTCATAGAATTGAAATAGGTCTGAAATTGATTGTAAACATGAGTTTTCTAATAAATAATGGCTTAATGTTTGCCAAATTACAAGTAATCAATTATATTGTTTTTGAAATAAAAGAGAACGTTCTAATTTTTTTAGATGTGATTCTTAAATCATTCCTTTTAATTGAAAATTTAGCATCTTATCTTTGCTAAATATTGCTAAGTATTATTGTAAGCATTAATTTATTTAAGTCAAATTATATCTAGATTTAGATAGTCATAACAAAACTATCCTTCTTCCATTTCATTCTATCAAAACTAATACACTTTTAAGTATTTTATACGTATTTTCTATGAACAATATTTTACGTTATTTCGCCCTAAGTCTTACATTTATTGCTTCTATGGCAATAACTTCTTCTATTTCTGCTCAAAAAACAATAGATAATCCTATTGTAGCAGGAACAAATAGTGAGTACATTACCATTTTAAAAATTGAAGCTTCATCCGATAGTACTGTATTTCAAATGGAACTAACATGCTATGAGGGATTGGAATATACGCTTCATGAAAAGGGTTCTATTCACGCTTTTAGAATGTTGGTAGGAGAAGAAAAATATCCATTAGTACGAATTACAGCAGCAGAACCTGGTATGATTCAATGTAAAATGATGAGTGTACAATATTTCAACTTAGTTTTTGATGCACTACCAGAGGGAACAGAAGTACTGACTCTTCAAGAAGGCGACCGTAGTGAACCAGATTTGTTTTTTGATAATATTTTACTTGCAAGTTTAGAAGAAGCAACAAAAAAAGCAAAGGCTGGAAATTCAAAATATCAGAAATTTTTAGCTAAACACTATGAACAGCAATATGATTATGAAAGCGCACAAATGTATTTGAATATGTACATTGACCAAGTAGTCAAAACAGAAGGTACACAATCAAAAGAGTATTTAGATGCCCTAGGACATCAGATTCAACTCAACCTAAATGTAGGCAATTATGTAGAAGCTGAAGAGCTTTCATTACAAACTATCGAAGCAGTAGGTTTGGAAAACCCTGAAGTGGCAAGTATTTTATATACATTAGGTGATGTATATCAAGTGTTGGGCAAACACGAAGATGCTGTAGAAAATTATATCCAATATTTACGTACAATGGAAAAAGGCGAAAACCTTAAAAGTGCTACCTATTCCATGGTAAATAATTTAGTTATGTATTCTTGGGCAAGTATGACAGATACACTAGATCGTCAGCCATTAGCTGTTGGAGTGGCCGTAAATCCTTCAAAAATAGAAGAAGGGACTGCTCAAATGCGTATCTATGCAGTAGGTGCAACTGAATATATGGTGTCAGATAGTGAGGAATTTAAAGGAAGTAAATGGAATACTTATGAGCCTGCACTTATGACTGAAGAAAAATTAAAATCAGATACCAAAACATTATATGTTCGCTTTAAAGACAATAAGAATAGACTTTCTACTCCTTTTGCTGTAAAGATAGAACCTCAAGAGTAAATAACAAATAGAACAAAAAAGTAGAAATAAAAATATTGGCTCTTAACAGGTTTTGGACTGATAGTAATAAAAAACTTGATTCATTCATTTATTAGCAAAATATTAGTTCGTTTTTTCCATAGCGCAGGGTTTGCAAACCCTGCGCTATGGAAAAAACAACACTTTTAC
>PFKD01000328.1 GCA_002784125.1 Flexibacter sp. CG_4_10_14_3_um_filter_32_15 | reverse complement strand
TAACTTTGCAAATTGAATTTACTCTGATAGTTAAAGTGTGTTTAAACATACTGAAAGCAGTATAAAAAGTTTCGTGCGTTTACCCTAATTTTTATTTATAATTTTATAAAAATACTCATAATTATAAGAGAATAAGACGTAAAAAAAGCAACCTTCTGATGAAAGTTGCTTTTTGTGTCGTCAATGTAAAATTACATTGAGCTAAACATATATTGATTCAATTAAAAACAGATTTAGTACGAATACTACTATTGATAACTAAGCCAATTATTTTTGTTTAGTAATCACGTGATGGGCGACCACCACCAAAGTTTCCACCACCTCTGTTTTCTCTAGGAATGGCTTTTTTTACTTGGATTTCACGACCTTTAAGTTCGATACCGTTCAATTCTTCGATAGCTGCATCGCCATCTTCTTCTGATTCCATTTCAACGAAACCAAAACCTCTTGAACGACGTGTTTCACGGTCTGTGATAATTTTTGTTGATGTAACTACACCAAGTTCTGAAAATACTGCCTCCAATTCTTCCTCTGAGATAGAATAAGGCAAATTTGATACGTAAAGATTCATAAAACTAATTAACGGAAAAAACTAATAAATGAAGGATCTAAGTTGTTCCTTCGCATCAAATATACGATAAATAATTAGAAAACCACTATTTATATCAATTATTTTTGAATTATTTTCAATTATTTGAGATTTTTTTTTCAAAACATCATAAACGCCTCTCATTTAGCATTATTTAGAGTAAAATAAAATTGAAAATCAATCAATCAATCAATTCAAAAAATAATCTTACTTTAAAGATTACTTCGTTTTTTGAGGAGCTTGCATGACCGTTTGACACGCATCACAAGTACGTAACTCTTCTGAGGCATAAAATGTCTGCATTACTTTAGGAAGCTGCGCCACAATATCTGTCAATTCGAAACGCTCTTCATAAAGTTTATTTCCACAGTTTTCGCAATACCACATAAAACCATCTTCTTCGCCTTCTCTTCTATAACGCTCAATGACAAGACCAATAGAACCTTCTGTGCGTTGAGGTGAATGAGGAACTTTTGCAGGTAATAAAAACATTTCGCCAGCACCAATGGGAACATCGACAAATTTTCCCTCTTCGATAATCTTGACAGTAATATTTCCTTCAAGCTGATAAAAAAGTTCTTCACTTTCGTTATAATGATAATCTTTTCTGCTATTGGGGCCTCCGACAACCATTACAATATAATCTTCATTATCTAAATATACTTGTTGATTTCCGACAGGTGGTTTCAAAAGATGGCGATTATCATCTATCCATTTTTGAAGATTAAAAGGTTTTTTCATATATAAATTTAGATTTTAGAAATTAGAATTTAGAGTTAAATTCAGAATGAAAATTAATACAATGACTTGCCGTTATTTCTACTAATTACATAAAGAAAACTATTTTTTATTGATTCGCTCCAAAAATGCTCTCACACCTGTTTTGAGATTTTTTACGCTGCCTTTCATTCCCTCTACATTTACATAAACGGTATTATGGTCTTTTGCAATTTCGTTTTCTGGGCGAGTTTTGGTGTAATAATAAGCAGCTATTGATTTTCTGCTTTGTCCGTCTGGCGTATTGAGTGAATGAGGATGTCCGTGAAAAGAAATTTCATTAGTTTCAAAAATTACACAGCGATTAAAACGAGGTTCTACATTTTCGATTTGGACTTTTTTGTCCATATCCCAAAGCTCCAAGTAGCCTTCATATTCTTTTTTCCAATCTTTACTCATGTAGATAATAATATTCATTCTACGATGATAATTGGTTTCTGGGTGATAATTAAAATCAACATGAACATCAAGAAAAGCACCTTTTGTAGATTGATGAAGCCCACCACCAAACAGTTTTGCATCTGCTTGTAAATCTTCAATCCCTGTGATTTGTTCTACAATATCTAGTAATTTCTGACTATTGAGTTCTTCAAAAACGTGTTTGATAATCGGCTGATTATCAAACTCTGTCATTGTAAATTTATTATTTTGATTAATGTATGTAGTATATTTCCAATTTGGATCTTCTTCAAAATTACCAGTTGGTTCTACTTGTTTTACTTTTGGATAATTTTGATGTATTTTTTCGGCTGCTTCTGGAGTAAAAAAGTCTTCAAATACAATATAACGAAAAGGCTTATTTTTATCATTCCAACTTTTGCTAAGTTCTTCTTTTCGGTCTTCTAATTTTTGATAATTGATGAAGTTTTCCATAATTGAATTAAAATTACATTTAAAGTATATTACTGTTTTGTAGTTCTATTTTTGTTTTATTCTTGTCAAAATTTTATCTCCACCTGCGTCCAAAACTTGTTTTGCAAGTTCTACGGCTAGTTTTTGTCCTTCGTCTTTATGAATTTTACCCGATTTACGAATAATTTTTTTACCACTTAGACTAATCAAACCTGCATCAATTTGAAGCATATCGCCTTCCAATTTTGCCAAAACAAAAGAAGGAATACTACACCCACCGTCTAAATGCTTGAGATAAGCACGTTCGGCAAGTAAACAGTATTCAGTTTGCTCATCATTGATAATCTTACGAATGTTTTCTCTAAGCTGATTACTTATTTTACTAGAAACCTCAATGGTCATTGAGCCTTGTCCTGCTTGTGGCGTAAATTCATCTAAAGACAAATGATCAACAATATAATCCTCAAAACCCATTCGGTGAACACCTGCATAAGCCAAAAGTAAAGCATCACATTGTCCTTCTTCTAGCTTTCTCATACGTGTTTGGAGATTTCCACGCATATTTGTAGTTCTGATATTGGGATAATAATGTTTGAGCATTGCTATTCTGCGTGTAGAAGAAGTACCGACAAGCCATTTATCAGCAGCATCTAGTTTGAAGTCAGAATTATAACTAACCACTACATCATGCGCTTTTTCTCGCTGCGTATAGGCTATCAATTCTAGTCCGTCTGGAAGTGTAGAAGCCATATCTTTTGCACTATGGACAGCCAAATCTACTTTGCCTGTATGTAGCATTTCTTCAAGCTCTTCCGTAAAAACGCCCTTGCTACCAATTTTGGAAATTGCTTTATGCAAAATTTTATCTCCTTTGGTTTCGATAGCAATTATGTCAGTAGTCAAGCCATGTGATTGGAGCAGACGCTGCACATGCTCTGCCTGCCACATAGCAAGCTGACTGTTTCGTGTTCCGATTTTGATAGTTTTTTTAGCCAATTTCTTTTGCGCTTATGTAGTGAGCGATAAATTGAAAATAGTATATCGATAGAATAGGTAGTATTTCTTTTTATCAAATTTTTCTACAAGAAAGCTACACAAAAGGCAACTTTAGTGCTTAGTCAGAAATATTCAAAAAAAAATGATTATCATGCAAGTTTTTTGAGATTTTTTTTGTATAAAACTCATTTTTTTTCTAAAAACCTCTATTATTTAACAATTTTTTGCTAAATAAAGTGTTAATATAATTGTGATAATAAACTTATCTATCTTATAAAACCCAAGCAACAATTCCAAAGCACGTTCCAAAACCTATCAAAAAACCACTCCAAACTTCATTAGGAGTATGTGCTTTTAGATATAACCTCGAACTCATTACTGTTCCTGTAAGAAAAAATAAAATAACAATAGGCAAAAGCAGTTCCAATGATGTATTAGCAACTTGAAAACTAAATAAAAAACCTAAAAGTCCACTAATTCCGATGGTATGAATACTTGTTTTGTGGAAAAGTGTAACGAGTGTAGCCAAACACATAGAAAGCGCAACTCCTCCAGTCAGCAATACTACTTGAATTTCGTATCCTACTTTTTGTATCATCAAATAAGCCAAAAGCGTATAAAAAATAGTAGTGAACATAAACGGAACATATCTTTCTTTTCTGTTGTCCATATTGAGGGAAGAAATAAAACCAGTATAACGCAACGTAAGCAAGAAAAAAGCAGGAACAACAAAAGTTCCTAAGAAAATAAGGCTTAAAAATAAAATTTGTCGTTGCCCAAAAGGTTCGCTACTTAGCAAAAAGAAAAAGAGCAAATAGCCCACAACTGGCATCAAGGCAGGATGGAAAATATAAGAAATGAGTTTACAAAGTTTTTGAATCATAGTTCAAAAATACGAATCTTTTGGGTTGAATAGATAATAATGTCTCTCAAATAAGTAAATTAAGCATAAACTTCAACATTATTTGTAAAATCATATTGATTATCATTTTCATCTTTTTTAGAAAAAAAATATAAAAACTCTTTGCTTTCTGTTCTATGAATAGTAAAAATAGATTTCTTTTTATTCAAATTTTTACTTAGCAATTTAAGAAAATTAGTTTCAATAGTTTTTTCTTCTTTTAATCTGTTTTCTATTAACTGATTCAAAAAATGAATTCTAAGTAGTTGGA
>PFKD01000013.1 GCA_002784125.1 Flexibacter sp. CG_4_10_14_3_um_filter_32_15 | reverse complement strand
AAACCCTGTTCAATTAAAAACTACTCTGAATTATAAATTGGACAGGGTTTTAACCCTGTCTATGATGTTAAAGTAGCCAAAAAATTGAAAAAACGACAATTTGAGATGCACCCATACAAAACTATAAATTTTTTCTGTTTTTGCACTACTTAATAAGTATTCGTATCTTTCTGTATAAGAATAATTTCTATTTCTGTTAAAATATAAATGAAGCTACTTAAATTAATTTTTTTCACTTTCTTGTTGTTCTTGATTGCTTATTCTACTGCTTTTTCTCAAAAAGAGCAAGTAGAAATAGTTGATTTAGATGTTTCTTTGGATACCACTCCTAAGGCTGCTTTTGATATCAAGAATGAAAAAGTAATTCAAGATAGTTTGCTCAATGATGCTTTTATCTACTTAGATTGTAACCAACAGTTATCTTTTCAAGAAATTGTAAATCTACAAAATACTTTTGTAAAGTATTCAGATACAGTTACTTGGAATCCTAATTGTGCGTATTGGGTCAAAATAACAATCAATAATACACTTCCTCACGAATACGAATGGGTCTTGAATTTGGGTAAAGATTTGAATCTTATTGATGTCTTTGACCCTTTGCCTGCCCTTAATCAATATGCACACAAACGAAATGGTATTTTTGTTTCGCCTACTGACAGAAATATTGATGAAATGGTTTCACAAGCCAAAGTAAGAGTAAACTTCCTTCCCAAATCCAAAAAAACGTTATTTATTCGCTATCAAAATATTAATAATCGCCCAATAAAGGCAGATTTGAAATTGATAAAAAAGGATAAATTCGAAGAAGACGTAAAATATAGAAACTTATCGCAAGGAATTTTTCAAGGCTTAATTTGGATAATGGTTTTTTATAATTTCTTGATTTTTGTATTGAATAGAGAGCGTGTTTATCTGTATTATTCGCTGTATTTGCTCGGTACTGCTTTGTTTTTGATGGTAATGAGTAGCCTTGCTTTAGATGGTGTAAATGGCGAAGTATTTCATTTTATATGGTATTTTGCTGGGCTTTGCGTGGCTTTCTACTTTATGTTTATGCGAGCTTTTTTGAAGACAGAAGAGCTTTTTCCCAAACTAGATAAAGGGATTTTGTGGGCAATTCGTATTCAATTTGGAGTAGTGGCTTTTGTGATGTTGTATTATATTCTGACCAAAAATGTCAAACTGATAGCCATTTTATATACCTATTCTATTGTCGTTCAGTCTGCTTTTATCTTGGTGGTGTTGGTGGTATTGGTAACTAGAATTAGAAAAAATAAAGATAAAAACAAGAATAAGCTGATTTATTTCTTTGTTTTGGGTTCATTAGGACTGATTGCTGGAGCTGTTACAGGAAATTTATTGAATTGGTTCGAACTTGCCCCTAGAGCTGTGGGAGGTGCATTTGTACAAGTAGGGATTGTTTCTGAAATTTTGCTTTTCTCAATGGGTCTAGGGTATAGAATGAAACTCAATGAGAAAGAAAAACAAACTGCTCAAGAAAATCTAATTATTCAACTCAAAGAAAATGAATCTCTACAACGCACACTTAACCAAGAATTAGAACAAAAAGTACAAGAAAGAACACAAGAAATAGAACAACAAAAAGAGCAAATCAATAAGAAAAATCATCAGCTTGAAGAAACCAACAAAAAAATGACGGATAGCATCACGTATGCTGCACGTATTCAAGCTGCTATTTTGGGAGATATAACACAGTTAGAAGAAGAACTCGGAAATGCCTTTATACTTTTTCGTCCTCGTGATATTGTGAGTGGCGATTTTTACTGGCTCAAAAAAATAGAAGTAGAAGAAAAGAGCTATAAAATATTTGTTGTGGCAGATTGTACAGGACACGGTGTTCCGGGGGCATTTATGACGGTTATGGGAGTAGATTCTTTGGAAGAAATTGTCAGACAAGAAAAAACATGGAAACCTGACCAAATCCTTTACAAATTAGATAAACGAATTACAGCAGCTACCACACAACGCCAAAGTACAGGAAGACAAATTCGTGATGGAATGGACATCGTAATTTTGGTTTTTGAAGAGGGAACAAATAAGGCTTATTTTGCAGGTGCAAAAAATCCACTTTTTCATATCAGAGGAAACGAACATTTACTCACAAAAGGTTCTACTTCTGCTATTGGAGGAACTTCAAAGAAAGAAAAATCATTTTCTATGCACGAAATTACCTATCAAAAAGGAGATGTTTTTTATCTCTATTCTGACGGTTTTCAAGACCAATTTGGAGGAGAAAAGGGAATGAAATATATGAGTAAACTTTTTAGAGAAAAGCTCGTAGCAATTTCTAATTTTCCGATGGCTACACAAAAAGAAATTTTGGATAAAGAATTTGTAGAATGGAAAGGCACACAGTCACAGACCGATGATGTAATTTTGGCAGGAATACGGATGTAGAATTGGGGCGTGGGGCAAGAGGTGAAGAAATAATAGGAAATGAAAATATATAAGAATAGAGAATTTCTTATCCCATTCAAAAAATATAATTGTCAGTTTACTACTACTCAAACATTTTTTTGTACTTTTGTAGTCTAATAAATTAATTATGTTAATGTTGATATTTGATAAGACTAACAACAACCTAATTAAGGACAAATGATAAGAATAGCAAATGGCTATTCTTTTTATTCACTCGTTTTGATCTTTCCTTATACAAAAATGTTAAATCGTCGTATTCTACGCCTGAAAGCTATGCAGGCTTTGTATGCTTTAGAGCAAGCTCAACGCTCCAATTATCAATTAGCTTTAGATTATATCCATCAAAAATTTGAACCCAACCTCAATTCGATGCTCATTCCGACAGCCGAAGAGGTAGCTCAAAAAAGAAAACTAGGAAAGGAACTTTTCGAAGCAAATTATCAAAACGAAACTTTGGAAGCCAAAAGCGAACAACCAGAAGTAGATTTGGCTGTTAGTGAGGCAATGCGTATGTACAATACTCAAATCCAAAAAGAAAGACGATTTCAGAAACAAGAAATGATAAAAAAGACAGAAGGAATTCATGATGATTACCTCAAACTGCTCAAACTCCTCATGGTTTTGGCTGACCATTCAGAAGCCGATTATAATTCTCGTAAGGCAAGACAATATTCTAAAGAAGTAGTCTTTGAATCAGAACTTCATTTTACAAATAATGCACTTATAAAGCATTTAGTAGGACATAAAGAACTGCAAGAACTTTTAATTGGAACAAATTGGGCTACTGAAAACATAAAACATTGGTTCAAAATCCTTAGAGAAGAAGAATTTTATAAAAAATATCTCTCTCTAAAAAAACCTACCTTTTCAGAAGATAAAGAATTCATGATAGCCTTGACACGAGATTTCATTATGCAAAATGAAGTTTTGGATGATTATTTTGATGAAAATGATATTTATTGGTCAGAAAATCGTAGTGTACTTCGCAATATGCTTCTCAAGACAGTCAAAAATATTGAAGAAGAAAACATTTTGAATAATACGCCCGTCGAACTTTATTTGCTTTCTCGTAATTGGGAAGATGACAAAGAGTTTTTTGAAGAGCTTTTTCAGAATACAGTAAATGAGAGTTTGCAAAATGAAAAACTTATTAGTGAACGACTCAAAAACTGGGATATTAATAGAGTGGCTCTGACAGATACATTGATTTTGAAAATGGCAATTAGTGAAATGATGCACTGCCCAAGTATTCCTGTGAAGGTTTCGATAAATGAATATGTCGAACTTGCCAAAAATTATAGCACTCCAAAGAGTAAAGAATTTGTAAATGGTATTTTGGATACACTTTCCGAATACTTAGTTAATGAAGGACTAATCAAGAAAAGTGGACGTGGACTTTTGGATAATCAATAAAAATCTAAAAAGAAGTTTTTTTAACAAAACTGAAAATCCATTTTTTACCAAACTAATAACACAAAAAATACGTTAGTATAGCATTAAGCAAAAAAATGCTTACTAAAACACAAACTTAAATCAGGGTAATTGAATAATTTTATTCTGAATTACTTCAAAATAATAATAATACTATGAAATCATCTCATATCGGATTGCTTGCTGGCGTAGTTGGTGCAGCAGCTATTGGAACATTTTTTGGGATTTTATACGCCCCAGATAAAGGAAAAAATACTCGTAGTCGTCTGAATTATCGCCTTTATCGCACTCGTGATAGAGTAAATTCTCTTTTAGATAAAATAAATTCTACTAATGAAAATGTTTTCTCAAAAGATGCACAAGAAGAGGGAAAAAAAGTAATTGAAGAAGTAAGAGAACGTACAGAAGATTTGCGCTCTGAAATTGATGCGCTTATTTCACAAATTCGTACACAAAAATAGACTTTCAAATTATAAACTTTAAAAAAGTATTAGGGTAAACGCACGAAAAAAAAATGTACTCGTTTAAAGCAAATCAAGCTAGTTTTTAACTTTGCAA
>PFKD01000207.1 GCA_002784125.1 Flexibacter sp. CG_4_10_14_3_um_filter_32_15 | reverse complement strand
CAGTAAATTCATTTTTTGGAGAAAAAATTCCTGTAACCTCATTCACATATTCAGGAACTTCATTTGGTGCTGCTGTTGCTTGTATAGTTTTGGGAGCAGTTTGGGCATCAGCTTTTGTCAAATGATTTCTTCCATCTGTCGTCAGCCAACCTTCGCCAAACTCTTCTCTTTCAGAAGGTTCTAGTACTTTATCCACAAAAAACCAATCTGCTTGAAGAGCACTTTCTTTAATATCCAAAATGAAATACCCATGTCTATCCAAATCGACAAACTTCATGTGAGGATTCGGATTAATACCTTCTAATGGCGCAGGAAGAGGTTTATTAATCTGAAACTCTAAAGCTGCTGAAGTAGCTGCACCTACATTTTCATCAAAATTAGCAGAAGCAATACTTGGAGTTGCAAATTCAACAGCAACAGCACCTTCACCCGTTGCAGGATTGTAAGTTGGTGTCGCTTGATAAAATCCAAAAATAGAAGGGCGTTTTGCTACATCAAAAGCAAAAGTAGAATGAAAATCGCCTGTCAGCCAAACTACATTATCGATAGAATTATCTGACATAAAATCAATAATATTATCTCTTTCGATGGGATACCCGTCCCAAATATCTGTAAATGTACTCTCTACCTGTTCAGGCGTTTGAGGAGGAGTAAGCGCAGCAGCAGCCCAACCTACATTAAATTCAGAAAAAATAACTTGGTTGCCGATTACTTTCCATTTTGCTGTTGAGTTTCCTAGTTTATCCAAAAACCATTCTTTTTGAGTTTGTCCTAAAAGTGTACGGTTTGGCGCATACATAAGTGGATTCGTTACATCATTAATTTGCTCATCACGCCCTTCAATACGAGTATCAATCATAATCAAATCCATTAAATTTCCATAATTAATAACTCTGTAAATTCCTGTATTTTGCGTTCTGATAGGCATCCATTCATCATAAACTTGCTTTGAAATTGCCTTTCTATCTGCCCAGCTTCCTTCTGTAGAATCTGTATGGTTTTGCGCTCCATCTTTATACGAATCATTTGCAAATTCGTGGTCATCCCAAATGGTAATAAAAGGGTGTTGTTGATGCGCTCTTCGAAGATTATGGTCTAAACGATACAATGAATAACGAGTGCGATAATCTGCTACTGTTAAAATTTCTGTTTCAGGTTGATGTGAGCGTTCGATAAGATTTGCGCCATACGTTCCTTTTCCATATTCATAAATATAATCTCCCAAGTGTACAACTGCATCAAGGTCGTTTCGGTCTGCAATTCTTCCAAAGGCATTGAAATAACCTGCTTCGTAGTTTTGACAAGAAACAACAGCAAATTTCAAGTGTTCTGCATTGGTTTCATTCGGTGCAGTTTTGGTACGTCCAATAAGTGAGTTTGCTTCTAAAGCTGAAAAATAATAGTAATACGTTGTATTAGGTTGCAAACCCACTACATCAATTTTGACTGTAAAATCTCTATCTGCATTTGTAGTAAATTCTCCTTCTGCTACTACATTTTGAAGCTCAACATCAGAAGTGAGATACCATTTTACTGGAATATCAGTTGTTTCTGTTCCTGTTGTTTCATCTGGAGTTACTCGTGTCCAAATAATTACTCGGTCAGAAAGCGGGTCGCCAGAAGCTACACCATGATAAAATGGTTTTAGACGCTCTTCGAAAGGCAAAGTTTCATTTTCTCCATTTTGAGAACTAACTTTTGAGATATTTCTTTTTAAAGAAATTGGAGCAGGTTGTGCTGTCGGACTGACAATTTTAGTGATTTTACCTGTGTTGTTTTCAGAAACTTGTGAAAACAAAGGAAAAACAATTATCCATGACAAGATAAATAAAGTAACTTTTTTCATTGCGAAATATTTTTGAATTATTTTAGTGATAGATTTTAAAAATCTTCGCAAGATGTATTTATAGCTTTACTTTATGATGAGTTTTATATGAATTTTCTTTGAATCACTATTAAGGAAGTAAACTTATTTTATCAAAAATCATATCTAAGATTAACTAGAAAGTTCCGTTTATTCATTCGATAATCAAAGCGATACGAATTATTTTTTATGAGATAATGGTCTTTGTCTGCCAAGTTTGTAATCAAAAGTCCTAATTCTAAATAAGGTGTAAAACGATAAGCAAACTTTGTATCAACGGTCGCCCACGCTGCCACATTTTCTGGACGAAAATCTTTTGTTCGGTCTGTAATATCTGAGCTTCTGCGTTCTACTTGACTTTGAGCATGAACCATCACAGAACCCAAAAATTTATTTTTCTCATAGACAAAACCAACATTCAAACTATGTGCAGGATACCAAGTGAGTTTATCAGGACTTTCTGTAATGGTGGTATCTCTAATCGTTTCGTTGAGGCGTTGAACAAAAGAATAATTTCCCATAATCTGAAATTCAGAAGAAATCGAAGATTCAATTTCATATTCAATTCCAAAATTAGTCAGACTATACAAATTCGTACTCAAATTAGCATTAGCAACACTGTAGGCAATAATATCTTCAAAATTGGTATAAAAAGTATTGAGCCTCATAATCGTTTTTTTGGAAGTTTGCCATTCTCCAACTAACTCAAAAGTAGTGATAGATTCTGGCGAAAGTTCGTTGATATTAGAAGCCAAAGAATAAGTATTTGCGCCAAACATTTCGGTAGGAGTAGGAGTACGAAAAGCACGCCCTCCAAGCGCTTTGATAGTAAGTGTTGGCAGCGCATGAAAAACAAACCCTACTCTAGGACTAAACTGTTCAAAAGATTTTGATTTTTGCGTTCTTTCAGTAGAATAAATATCTGTATAATTAAAAAATTGATTGTCGTAACGAAGCGTAACTGTTGCTTGTAAAAGTCCATTCAAAACTCTAGGCGAGGTATATTGAGCAAATAAGGCTAGATTTATCAATGGTTTTGATTCTACAAATTCCAGCCATGCATGCATGGGTTGAGGGTCGTTGTCTTGAAAAGGCGAAAAATCTGAATTTAAGTCAATATTTGAAGTATGGGCATCATCTCCATTATAATAAAATACATTTCCTTCCACTCCTGCCAGTAAAACAGATTCTTTTCCTAACGAATATTTGTACTGCATTCTACCAAAAACATCTTCTGCACTTGTCCTCAAATATTCTGTAACACCTAGAGGATAAAAGTTATCTAACGCACCGTCAGGATAATAACGCATATTCCAATCAATTCCATGACGCTGATAACGAACTACATATTCTTGAACTAATTTTTTATTCAAATGTCCACTTGTATAACGCAAGGACAACATTTTACGATTTTCTTTCATGGCTTCTGGCTGGTCTGGAATCAGAAATAACCACCCATGTCCTGTTTCGAATTCCCAATCGTGCTGATGATATTGAAGTTCAAAACCTGCTAATTTTCCTCTTCCTTCTAGTTTTCCAAAAAGATAATAGCTACTTCTTTTGTCATTTGTTTGTTGCCTTAGAAAATTTCCGTCATCATCTTTTCTTTCTGAATCATCATAAGATAAATATTCATTTCCTAATGTAGAAAAAGAATTAAAAGCCACCACAGCAGCCACTAAATCACTTTCGCCACCTACTAGGACATCATAAATTTGCTTATTATTACTACCCAAACGAATCTGTGCCATTCCATTTTGTCTAAAGTCAGAAGGCGAAACTGTATTTATTCCGATTGCACCATTCATAGCATTTGCGCCATAAAGAGCGGAAACAGGCCCCCGAATGAGTTCTATTGATTTAGTAAAAATCAAAGGCGTAACTTCAGAAGTATAAGCCGAACCATACAAATTATCATTATAAGGAACTCCATCAACCAAAACGAGCAAATGATTATTATTCCAGCCTTCAAAAACCCCTCTAGAACTTACCGTTTTTCTATCATAGTCTTGTGAAGGAGAAAAGCCTGCTTGTCTGTATAAAATATCATTCAGACTAACCCAACCATATTTATTAATTCTTTCCTTCGAAATAACATTTACAATACTTGGTGCATCAAGTACACGTTGTTCTATTTTGGAGGCAGAAGAAACTTTTCCTGTCAGTAGATTTTCTTCGGGCTGCAAAAGTTCATCAATACTCAACTGATAGAGTGAAGAATCACTTTGAGCAAATGAAAAAAATGGAATTATTAGAAAAACTCCTATAAAAACGATTTTTAAGTAATATTTTTTCATAAAAGGGGCATAGTTTGGGGATTATACATTAAGATAAGGATTTATTTTGTGTAATGAAACAGTCTATTATTAATTCTTTTTTAAGAAATCAAATTTTCTATTTGAGTTTTGAGTTTTATCTCATTGAAAATCAAGATGTTATTATTCTATTTTAAATTAGGGTAAACGCACGAAACTTTTTATACTGCTTTCAGTGTGTTTAAACACACTTTAACTATCAGAGTAAATTCAATTTGCAAAGTT
>PFKD01000183.1 GCA_002784125.1 Flexibacter sp. CG_4_10_14_3_um_filter_32_15 | reverse complement strand
AGTCTTTTTTTTTATTTTTTAAATCGTTGAAAATCAAGTAATTAGAAAATAAAAACAGTTTTAATTTAACTCCTTATTCGCATTTATAATAATTTGTAGCAAAATACTACAAAAACGATTTTCAAATTGTTAAAAACCTTATAGGCTAGTCTTATAAGGTTTTTTTATTGTATTTTTATGAAAAAATAAAGAATTGTTTTCTACAATTTAATTTACTTCCTTCTGACACCGTCTTTCAGATTATCATAACTAGAACTTTATAAGATTTTGAAAAACTTAATTTATATCAGTATATCTAAAAAACGAATTGTTTTTTTATCGTTTTTATTTACTTTATTCTTTTTAGTAAATTTTTCAGCTTTTGCTACACATATTGTAGGAGGAGAATTAGAATTTGTCCACATAAGAGGCGATGTGTATCGAGTAGGTGTAGTAACTTATTTTGATGCTGTCAATGGAAACCCCGGAGCTATTGACGATACGGCTCTTGTAGGTATTTTTTCTAAACGAACGAATCAGCAGGTTTTGCTTTTAGATATTGCTCTTTCTTCAGATGACCCCGTACAATATACAAATCCTAATTGTACCATTGGGGAGCTTTTGGTGCGTCGTATTTATTATGCACAAGAAATTACACTAAACAGAAGCCTTTTTAATGAGCAAGAAGGGTATTATATGATTTGGGAAAGATGTTGTCGAAATAATACAATCAGTAATATTATTGCACCCGAAGCAGCAGGACTTACTATGTATTTGGAATTTCCTCCTTTAGTAGATCGAAATGGAAGACCGTTTATCAATTCTGCACCTCAGATTTTCCCTCCTTTGAGTGATTATGTGTGTGTAAATCAACCTTTTTTCTTTGATTTTAGTGGCTCTGACCCAGACGGAGATGAGCTTCGTTACCGTCTTACTGTTCCCATTAATGGATTTAGTTCAGTTGCTGAACCTCGCCCACCTAATCCAAGTCCTGCGCCTTATCCTACAGTAGAATTTGTACCGGGAATAAATTTGAATAATACAGTACCTGGTAGTGTGCCTCTTCGAATAGATCAAAATGGAATTATTTCCCTTACAGCCTCACGAACAGGACTCTATGTGTTTGCTATTGCAGTAGATGAGTATAGAAATGGAGTGAAAATAGGAGAGGTAAGAAGAGATTATCAGCTTTTGGTGCTAGATTGTCCGACTGCAACAAAGCCAAATTTAGCCTTTCAAGCTGATGCAGAACCAACTCGTTATAGAGAAGGAACAACAATTATTCTTGACCCCAATGAGGAGAGATGTGGAAATCTTTTTGTTACAGATTCTGACCCAAATACAGTAATTGCAGCACAAGTAAAACCAATTAATTTTACTGATGCAAGTGGTATTCTATTACAAAATGGTGGAAATATTAGTGGACAAGGCGATGAGCTTTCACTAAATGTTTGTTTTCCAGATTGTCCTCTTAATCCAAATGACCCAAATGAACCTTATATAATGGATTTTATTGTTTTGGATAATAGTTGTGCAGTACCTCTTTTGGATACGCTTCGGGTAAATGTACTCATTCGAAATCCTCCAAATGACCCTCCCACTTTTGTTACCGATGCCGTTTTTGACCCAGCTACAGGTTGTTACATAAAGGAAGTTGTTGTAGGGGAGCAATTAGTAATAAATACAACGGCTGATGACCCAAATGGAGACCCTTTGAATATTACAGTAACAGGTCTGCCAGCAGGAGCAGCTTTTACAGGAGAAACAGAAGGAACACCTATTTTGAATGGACAAGTACTTTGGACACCTGATTGTAATACATTAGCCCCAAACGAAACCGAAAAAACATTTGATGTGAGTTTTGTAACCAAAGACAATAGAAAGTGTGATAACGAAGAAACAATACCAACATGTCTGAAAATCAAAGTTGTCGCTGATACGACTCAAAATCGTGCGCCTGAAATAAATGCAAATCTTACTTTTGATGCTGCCACAAATCAATATGTTTACGATAGCATTTTTGTAGGAGAAATAATTGATTTTAATACACTTGCAACCGACCCAGATGGCGATAGCATGACAGTAGCATTTGTTCCTCAAAACTTTACTAATAACGGAAGAAATATCACATATTCGCCTTTGCAAGGAATTGGAAGTATAAATTCTGACTTTTTATGGCAAACAAGCTGTGAAGATTTAGCCAATCCACGCAATCCACAAACATTTGTAATGGACTTTAATGTAACCGATTATGACGCTTGTGGAAATGCTGATTCGACAGACCAAATTCAAGTCCGTGTTGTTCTTCTTCCTCGTCCAAATTTGCAACCGACTATTCGTGCTTCGCTTGTTTATGATTCGACGATGATGGCATATTGTGATACGCTTACTTTGGGAGAGGCATATCGTTTTACACTCACAGGCGACGACCCAAATGGCGATAGTATTCAGATTACAGGAAATGGTGTAGGATTTAATTTTACAGATTATCAAATGCAGTTTACAGAAGTAAGTGGAAGACCTATTTTGACAACTGACTTTGTATGGAATACAAATTGCGACCAAACAAATATTCCAATTGGTACTCCAATAGATTTGAAATTCAGAGTGAAGGATTTTAATGAATGTGAAGGTTCATTAAGTGAAGAGATTGATGTAAAATTAGTCGTTCTTCCTCCAGACCCAAATAATACAGCACCAGAAGCAAGACCAGAAATTACGACCTTTGATACTCGTGAACAGGTTTTTGTGGACACTGTTTTTGTAGGCGATGCTATTTCTTTTGATGTTTTGGGGCTTGATGCTCAAAATGATAGCGTTCTTTTGTATGCAGAAGGAATAAATTTTGAACTTTCAGATTTTAATATGACTTTCCCTGAGGTAAGTGGTTTTGCTCCTATTCAAAGTACATTTGATTGGCAAACGCTGTGTGAATATTTAGGAGATGATCCTGTCGTAAATCCTAGAAGAGAGTTTTTGATTGATTTTATTATTAGAGATTTTAATGACTGTCAAGAATCTTTAGGCGATACGGTTAGAGTAAAATTGATTTTATTGTACGAAAGAAATCCAAATCGTGCGCCTGAAGTGTCAGCAGATTTGACTTTTGATACTGCTCAAGATTTATATATTCGTTCTGTTCGTGTAGATGAGTCAGTTCGTTTTAATGTAACAGGAGAAGATCAAGATAATAGTTCACTCTTTTTAAAAGGAAGAGGGATAGGGTTTAGTTTTGCAGATTTGAATATGAATTTTGATGATGTATTTGGTTTACCTACTCTTACAAGTGAGTTTACTTGGCAGCCTTCGTGTTCGAATTTAGGTTTCCAAAATGCTGATACTTCTTATATTGCCGAATTTGTTGTTACTGATATTGCCAACTGTGATATTATTTATACAGATACTATCAAAGTTCGTTTTGATTTGACTGTTGATCCACAAAATAACCCTCCTACTTTGGAGCTTCAAAATATAGATTCTATTTCTACTTCTAATCCGAATGAATGTGTTGTTCGTATAGGAGTTGGTCAAGAACTCATTATTCCTTCACTTGCTAATGATATTGATGGCGATAGATTAGATTTGTCTGCTCGTGGTGTTGGTTTTGCTCTTTCAGATTTGGGAATGCAATATCAAAACAAACAAGGTTTTCCTATTCTTGAAAGTGATTTTTCTTGGACTCCAGAGTGTGATATTTTGGGAGGAGAATTTAGAAAAGAATTTAAAGTAATCTTTACAGCCTCGGACACTACTCGTTGTGGTTTGCGTGCTTCTACTCCAAAAACGCTGACAATCATTGTAGAAGATGCTACCGTAAATCTTGATTTTACACCTGCTAACGTCTTTACACCAAATAATGACGGAAAAAATGACACATTCTATATTCCAAATCTTCCACAAGATGATTGTAACGACCAATTCCAAGGTGTGGAGATTTATAATCGTTGGGGACAGTTATTATTTGAAAGTACAGACCGTAATTTTGAATGGGACGGAAAAAATGCTTCTTCAGGTCAATATTATTTCTTAATCAAATACAGAAACAAGACTTATAAAAACTGGCTTACTATTTTGAGAGATTAAGACTTGTAAGTAAATAATTCATTTTGGTTTTTAAAAAAAGTAACATTTTTCTAGTAGAGAAATGTTACTTTTTTTATGAAAAATTTTTATTGAGATGTATAAGGGCGTTATCTAAATATACATAAAATATAAAAAGGAAAATTTCAAAATTTTTACTCAAAATCGCTTTTCTTGATAGCAAGAAGTGCGTTTTTTTTTGTTTTAAGTGGCTAACATACAATGATTTCAGAAAATACATAATTTGTATTAGTCATGTCCCAAATGCTTAACGGTAAGTGGGAAAAAATCAGCGATGACTACTGGCGAAAAGTAGCCTCTGCATTAAATATGAGTACGGACTGGCAGTTGTTCGGTTCGGTATCACTTACGACAATTCAGAATCTTTGTAAAGATGCTCAAAACAATCATCGTTTTTTGGC
>PFKD01000355.1 GCA_002784125.1 Flexibacter sp. CG_4_10_14_3_um_filter_32_15 | reverse complement strand
TCTGTTTTTATTTTCATGCAGCAAGTTTACCAATTTTATTTTTATTTTTTACTTTCAGCGAAACGTGAATACTAGTTTTATTTATTGGAACAATGGTAAATATGGATGGTATCGTATGCAGCTTGGTTATTGATTAGTTTCCCCCTCTCACCATTGTCGATATCTCAACCGACTACGCATCCTCTCCTTCCTCCTCCCAAATATCCACATCAATCACATCAGAAAACGGAATGGCTGCATCTAGCATATTTTCTACTACTTTCTGTAAAAAAGTTTCTACTTCTGCTAAAAATCCCTCTAAAGTTAACTCTTTTTCGGCTTTGAGATGATACGGCGTAAAATTGGAACTTAGCTTTCTAAAAAACCAAAACCCAGAAACAATTTGATATTCTTCTAACGTAAAATCAGAAGGTAAATGCTTTATTTGTCCTGCTTGATAGGTTTTGATAAACAAATATTTGTATAAAACGAGTTGAATAATTTTGGCTTTTTTATCACTTAAAAGCTGTTCGAAAGTATCGGCTTTTAAGGCTGCTGCGTCCATTTTACCCGTTTTATAATCGATGACTTGTAGCCTTTTTATTCCTTCTTTTGTCGTAATAATATCAATTCTATCAGCCGTTCCGATGAGTTTTAAAGGAAGTTGCCTGATTTGTCCGTCTATTTTTATATCAAAAGTAACAATATTGGTTAGTTTTTGCTCTAGCGCAATCAGACGAATAGGAGTTTCTTCTTTCTGCAAACGCATAAATTCGGGAATCAAAGACTGTGTAACTTCTTTCAATAAAAAATTCTTTCCTGTATCGTGCATCACACCACCAGCCAATTTTGTGATTAATTTTTCTACCAAAAGTTTCAAATTTTCTTTGTCTTTTCGTGTTTTGTCTAGCCATTCTTCATTTATTTCTTTTCCTACCAACGGCTCAAAAAGTTCCTCCAAAGCCTCATGCATAACCTGTCCGTAGGTATGTTGAAACATATCTTCTTCCATCAGCGGAGGTTCATTGAGTTTCAAAACTTTCTGCTCATAAAAACGCATCGGCTCTTCCAAATAACGACTGATATAACTTGGCGATAATCCTTCTTGAGTCAAATATTTTTCTAGTCTTTGAATGATTGCAGGTGTTTTTTCTACTGTTCTTGTGCTATTTTCGAAGGTTGGCAAAGGCAATTCTAAACGAGATTCATAAAAACTAATATTCTCTAAATGAGCCAGTTCGCTCTTTATTTGATTGACATAACGGCTCGGTTCTCCTCCACGCATTCCCTCCATATCAGAGGCATAAATCAATGTTATTTTTTTACTTCGCTGCAAAAGTCTGTAAAAATTATACGAATAGGCTGCATCGTCTTCGGTGTGTGTCGGAAGATTGAACTGCAAACGAATATCAAACGGAATGCTAGAAGTCAAAACTTTTCCTCGTGGAAAAATCCCTTCATTTGCCGAAATAATAATCACATTTTCAAAATCTAAGGCTCTACTTTCCAACATTCCCATAATCTGAATGGGTGCAATCGGTTCTCCAGTAAACGGAATTTTTCTATCTCGCATGAGTTCCAAAAGTAGCCTTTCGAAGGATTCTATCTGTAAAGGAATTTTTAATTTTCCTTTTTTAGATTCACTTTTATCAAAAATTTTATCAACTTCTTTATTTCGTTCTCCAAAAATAGAATTTCCAATATGCGTTTCTTCATTTGGCGAATAGGTAATTATCATTCTTTCCACTTGCTTTAAGAGCTTATAAAACTCAAACAAATATTCACTTTCCAAAGAATGTTCTTCTTGTGTAAAACGGTGCGCCAAGGCTTCAATAATCTTGAAAAAAGAACGCAACGCCTTATGAATATTTCCTGAATTATTGGTATCTTTTTCCTTAGTAGTCGACTTTATAAGGCGTTCATTTTTCCCCCAATCTTCAAAAAGTTGTCCATACAACCAACCATTTATTTTGTAATCGGATAGTTCTTTTACAGAAAAATAAATGATATTTTCTTCGTGCATTCGCTTTAAAGGAGGATTTTCGTCTTCATTTAAAGGACGAATATACGGGTGTTGTAAGATTCTTTGAAGGTCTTTGTGATACACGCTTAGAGGTTGGTCTTCATCACGCAACATATTTTCCTGTGCTTGAAAAAGATTTTTGATAAGCGAAAACAAAGGCGTATTTCGAAGCGAAACACCCATTGTAATATTGACCAGTTTTTGAATATTTACGCCTTCGCTACTTTTTGGGAGAGAATAAAGCATCGGTAAAAGCATCGTTTCATCAGGCAACAAAACGGCCGTGTGATTACGAGCTTCTGAAAACTTAAAAAATTCATTTTTATAAATCATTCTCTCAATCATTTCATTGAGTAAATGTCCTGCTGTTTTGGCTTGTGTAATCGTATTTACTACGCTAATTACTTCAATTTCCTTTTTCTGTGTTTGGATAAGATTTTCTATAAAACTAATTTCTTTTGGCTTTCCTGTAATAAATCCATTTTGAAGGAATTTTCTAAAATAATTTCCTGCTTCGTGCCATTTGGCATCAACATAAAAACTATCCATATCCCAATAGGTCTTTGCTTTTCCTAGCTTTTCAAGTTTTCGGATAATGAGTTCTTCTGCTTTATAAAGTTGATTAAACCCTATAAAAACGGCACATTTTATATTTTGGTCTTCAATTACTTGTTCCAAATTTTCATAAACCCAGCGAAAAGCCAAACCACTATAGGCACGACCAGAGTTTTCTAATTTTTCTCTAAAATGATTATAGGTTTTTTCTACATTTTGCCAAAAAAGATAATATTCTGTAATTCTACTTAGCGAACTTATAGCTACTTCTTGTCCTTCTTCTCCATACATTTCGCCCCAGCGTTCCATTGTTTTTACCTCATCCAAATACTCAAAAAGTTCGTGCGATTTTACCAAATTTCTATCAATCAGATTAAAATCACTCAGCATCGTAATTGCCATTGGTGCAAAACGTTCCAACGAACCAGCAACAGCTTTATCAAAATTTTGATAGGAATCATACAATTCAAATATTAATGCACTTGTATCTTCAATTTCCAAACCCGAAGAACTCACAATAAAATCTTCCAAAGAAATTACTTTTGGTGAAAAAATAGTTTCATTGGCTATTTCAGAAAGGAAAGTTTTGAAATACAGACAGGCTCTTCGGGTCGGAAGAACAATATGTAAATCAGAAATTTCTGTTTTCCATTCTTGGTATAATTCGGTGGCTACTTTGTGGAGGAAAGGCATGTATTTTTTGGTTTTTTCTCATTATCAACGTCTTGATTACAAGACGATTGCTAAGGGAGATTTGTTTTCATTCTTAAAAGACGTTGATAACGGTTCGGTAATCCGAAACCTTAGCAACCGTCGACTAAAGTATGAATATTTTCTTTATAAATAAGATTAATAAACAAAACAATTCGAAAAGTTAATTTTCAGGATTTTCAATAAGTTAATCGCATCTAATTTAGGGGTTTTTGCGATTATTTTTTAATCTTGTAGATAATTATATTACAACATGAGTGACATTTTAAAAAAGGCAAATCTTTATCAAATTTTATTCTGTGCAAATATCTTTTTTCCATAAAGTAGGGTTTGCAAACCCTACTTTATGGAAAAAAGCAAACTATTATTTTGTCAAAAATTGGTCAATTTACAAAATTTGAAAAATGTCACTCATATTATTATAGACCAATTAACAAAATGGGAAAGTGTAAAAAGTATTCTAGTTGTAGAATCTAAGAGAAAAAAAAATCAAATAGTACAAGAAAATACAAGATTTTATATATGTAATTTTGTACCTACAGCCAAAGAAGCAAATCATTATGTAAGAGCGCATTGGGGGAATTGAAGGAACACTACATTGGCATTTGGATGTCAGTTTTGGAGAGGATAAAAGTAAAACAAAAAAGGAAATAAGTAAATGGACACCTGCCAAAGCAGCGAAGCTAATTTAAAATAGATAATTGATAATTACATAAAACATTGATTATCAAGTTATTACATTAAAAAATAAGATGCATTAATTTTGTACGATTACTTACACCTAAGAACCTAAATATTTTAAGAAAAATAGCTTTACAAGCTCTATAACAGACGGAAGGAAAAGAAAGTATCAAAAATAAAAGAAAAATGGCTAGTTGGAATGATCAATATCTATTAAAAATACTACAAACCTTTAAAATTAGGTGCGATTAACCTAGTATTTCAAGCTATTTTCCTGTCAGTAGTAAAAATGCTGTATCATAAGTAACTTTCAACAGACTAGGAAGTCTGTTATACAATAAAATGCTTTTAAAGCTGCTTTAGCCTATTTTCTTGACGTTAGGAAAAATGCTAAACTAAATATTCTTATGCTTCAACTATTGTCAGAGTTATTTTGGATTACCAAAAACTACTGACAAAGTTTTATTACCAAAAAGTGCCTTTAAAGCTATTTTAGGCTATTTTCCTAGTGGTAGGAAAAATGCAAAAGTGATATGTTTTTCTAAAAAAGACTTTTTAAGACCAACTGAGCTATTTTCCTTGGCGTTAGGAAAAATGCAGGAAGAAAAAAACAGACCATAAAAAAAGCTAGTCTGAACAGTAAAGTTTGAACTAGCTTTTTTGAAATTATCATAATTCTAAAAATCTAATAAATCTAAATGATAACGTTTGATAATTTTCTTCAAAAGTTCGCCATAAATAGGAGAAGTAGCATAACCCACGCCACCGTATTTTGTAGAGCCAATTTTGTCTGCCCAATCTTCATAATTTTTTCCTTTTGTAAATAAAGGAGAATAACGTTTGTTGGTGCTAAGAAAAACCGAATGCGAACGAAACGAATGCCAAGGCGAATTATATTCTGCAAAATGGTCTTTTACGATACACTTATAAAGCGTTTTTCCATTTTTGACTACACGAGTAGAACTCATAATTATACTTTTGTTGGCTTGCATTTCTAAAGCTGTATAATATTCTGTTGTCGTCGTTAGGCTGCTTTTTCGGTTTTTGTCTTTTATTCCAAAATAATTATTATCCACAATTCGCTGTCCGTAAGCTGTTTCTAATGCAGATTGAGCCAGTTTTATTGATGCAGGAACGTGAAATTTTGCTTGTTCCATAAGCGACGTTTCAATTTTATTCAAATCTGTATTGTCGGTAAAATATTTATAAACATGTTTTTGTGCATTTACATTATTCAAAACCAAATCAACAAAAAGCCGCGTAATTTCTTTATTCAAATTTAGTAATTCCTCATCGCTCAACTTATCCAAACGAGAAGCCTTATTTTCTATCAAA
The DNA here is from genome assembly GCA_002784125.1 of Flexibacter sp. CG_4_10_14_3_um_filter_32_15. GTDB lineage: Bacteria > Bacteroidota > Bacteroidia > Cytophagales > Bernardetiaceae > Bernardetia. The sequence goes on along the minus strand of PFKD01000355.1, from coordinate 2,833 downwards.
TATTTAGTAATCAAAAGCTGTTTTTGCACTAAAAAATTATCTCTTTGTTCTTGGTGTGTTTGTGGCGTTTCGTTTTGGCTGTCTTCTAAGTGCGTCATGATATACGAAAGAACATCATTGATAGGCTTTGATGCTGGCATTGAAGCAGGAATTACACTACTTTTACTTGGCATCTGAACAAGCATATTATCAATTTGTGTCGTGCTGTTATTGCGTGGAATCCACCATTGAAGTCCGATAATGATTAATAAAATTGCAATGATTACCATCAGCCAACGGTCGGTAATACGAATATTTAAGTGTATTCTTTGCGTTCTTTTTTTCCAATATGGAATTTCGAAATCTATCGTATGGCTAAGTAAATGTCTTCCAGCGTTTAGAGTTTGGAATGCGTCGTCAAGTATTATTAGTTGCTTCATCATGGTGTTTGTTTATAAGATAATTTTCAGAAAACTATCTGAGGTAATAAGTAGAAATAGGTCAATAAAAACAGAATTATTTGTTTGATAGAATATTAAAACAATTACGAATTAAAAATTACGAATTACGAAATAAGTATTCAGCGTAGCTAATTTAAACTATTGAATATCAATTAGTTACTTATTCTGAAATGGTAGTTTATTTAATTCTTATTACTAAGGTAATTTTGAAAAGTCTTTGCGAAAATCCTTCTCAAAATACAGTTCAGTTTTAGTTTTTTTGATTAAAAACTAATTTAATTAGCAATTTTAAAATAAAACTCTACTTTTTGATGAATAATTCCAAAAAAGATAACAGATTGACAAGAATAATTTCTAACTTGCTGAATCTTTAGCAGAAGAAAGAGAAATGCCTAACTTTTTAGTTTTTCTCTCCAAAATTTGAGAGCCTTTTTGCTTTAATTGCTAATATTATAAGCAAATATAAGAGTTCATTCGATAAACACCAAACTTTTTGCTAAAAATTTTATCAAAAATCATTTATTTTTTTCAGACCTCACATAGCTTATGTTCTTCTCTTCTAACTTGCGCTACCTTCGTCGTGTCCATAACCTAACTCAAGAAGCCTTAGCAAAGCACTTAGGAGTGTCTTTAAAGAAGATTGGCTCGTATGAAGAGGAAAGAGCGACCCCAAAATTAGAGCCTTTATTAGAAATTGCTAATTTTTTTAGTATTTCTTTAGAGCAGTTTATTAATCAAGATTTATCTGTAGAAATTGTCAGTAAAAATACGCCTGCCTTACCTGAGCTAAAAAAATATGCAGCAGCCGAACGATTGCGTATTTTGAGTATTTCACAAGACCGAAATGAAAATGAGTATATCGAACTTGTTAGATTAGATTCAGAAGAAGATTATGTAAAAGGATATTCAGATGTAGAGTTTGTTGGAAATTTACCAAAATGCCAGTTGCCAGCCTTGCCACTCAATCATACGTATAGAGCTTTTGAAATTTCAGATTCACTTTTGGCTGCACCAACAAATAGTATTGTAGTGGGAGAATTTGTGGCTGATTGGAATGAGCTAAAAGATAATGAGCCTTGTATTATTGTTTCTGAAAATACAGGAATTGTTTTTCGAAAAATAAAAAATCAGATTGCTCAAAATGATACACTTCTCTTGGAAGATACCAACGGACAGTTTTCGTCTTATTCCGTTTCGGTAGAAGATATTGAAGAAATTTGGCGTTTTGCTGCTTATATTAGTTTGGATTTTCCACAAGTTCCGACACAAGTAAATGAGCTTCGCCAAACAATGCAAAACCTCCAAAGTGCTTTAGAAATTTTGGAGAACAGGAAAAATAAAGGAGAATAACTATATCTAATTTTGTGGAATTGCTAACACATTGGCTTCAATTTTTTGACTATTTTTATTTAGCAATTCTCCACCAATTTCATTTACTCCAAAAAGTGTATAATTTAATTCATCAAAAAATTGATAAAAATCAGCATAACTTTTTTCTCCTCTTTCTTTGGCATAATAGTTATCATATTCGAAGACAATAGAAGAACGAAAACGCTGAATATTTTCCTTTAAACCTCTCAGCACTTGATATTCAAAACCTTCTACATCTATTTTTATAAAATCAAGTCTTTCAATCTTCATTTCATTTAATAAATCATCTCCCTTTCTTACTTGTATTTCTGTATTTCCATTTTCTGAAAGTGAGGCTGTCCCTTGATTTTCATCTTTTGGGTTGATATTCATGGTCGAAGTTCCTGAAAAATCTGAAAGCGCATAGGGCAAAACTTCTATTTGAGTAGCTCTATTTAAAGCCACGTTTTTTTCTAAACGTTCTCTTAGATGATTTACAGGTTCGAAGGCAATTACTTTTCCAGTTTGTTTGGCTTCTTGTGCCATTCTTAGGCTCTGAATTTCGATATTTGACCAATATCCAAACATACATTTCCTTCTTTTACTTGACTTTGAATAAGGCGAGCAAGTTCAGTTTCATATTCTGCCATCGAAAAAACAGACCATTCCACATAACTTTTTGTATCAATATGAAGTAGGATATTTTCGTTTTGCATCCACGAAATTCCTTCAAAAGAGAGAGCATTTTTTTTATTTTGTTTGGACATATAACGAGCCAAACGGTATTTACCAAACAAAGACCAACCTCTTGAAATGATAATTCGTATTTTTTCCCAACGTGTCATTTTGAATATAGTATATTTTGACGCTAGAATAGTTTGCTATTTTTTGTCATCAAAAGTAATCTATTTTTGCCAAAAATAATACTATGTAGAAGTTAAACTATACTGACAACTACGGACTTTCTCCTTTTATTTGTTTCATAAATTCATCAATTTGTTGTTGAGTAATATTTTCTTTTTCCATCCATTCTACAATTTCTT